>NZ_JBHMQU010000038.1:0-12615 GCF_042435015.1 Paracoccus panacisoli
TGGTGGTGGTCGTGGTGGTGGTGGCAGGGCTTTCCGCCGCAGCCGGGGCCGGGGCCGGGGCCGCGCTGCCGCGCACGGCCGCGACCGGGGATTCCGCGGCGCTCAGGTGAAACCGGCGGACCTTAGGCGGTGTAGTCATAATACTGCTTGGCCTCGTCGAGCGTGTCGAACATGAACAGACGTCCGTCGCGCAACACCGCCGCGCGCCGGGCAAACTTTTCCAGCGTCGCGGCCTGGTGCGACACCACCACCACCGTCGCCGTCTTGAGCCGCTCGAGCAGGACCGTCCCCGCCTTGCGGTTGAACTCGACATCCGTGGTCGAGGGCATCCCCTCGTCGATCAGGTAGATGTCGAGGTCGAGCGCCAGCAGCAGCGCGAAGGTCAGCCGCGAGCGCATCCCCGAGCTGTAGACCCCCACCGGGCGGTCGAAATACTCGTCGATGTCGCAGAGCCAGCGGCAGAAGGCCGAGACGTAATCCGGGTCGAGCCCGTAGATCCGGGCGATGTAGCGGGCGTTCTCGTTGGCCGACAGGCGGTTGATGATCCCGCCGGTGAAGCCCAGTGGGAACGACACCCGGCAGTTGGCGCGGATCCGGCCCTCGTCCGGTTTTTCCAGCCCGCACATCATGTTGATGATGGTCGTCTTGCCGGTACCGTTGGCGGCGAGGATGCCGAGCGACTCGCCCAGGTTCACCCGGAACGAGGCCCGGTCGAGGATCACCTTGCGCTGGGTGCCGGTCCAGAAGGACTTCGAGACATTGTCGAATTCCAGCATGAGGCGGCAGGTCCTGAGTGCGGCGGGGTGGGGGACGGCGGGAAGGGCCGGCACGCGACCGGCCGGGACAGACAGGGGCGGGTGAGCGGGCCGCACCGCGAATGAGACGGCGGCCCATGCCCGCCTAGATAGTCCCGCAGGGCCGTTCTGTCCATCTGGGCACAGCGGATCGTGAAAATGCTGCCTGTAATTCCCCCGGTGGGCGCCTATCTCTGGACCCCATGCCCAGACCCGATCCCTCCCCCGACGCGGCCGATCCAGCCGCCGCACCGCGCGCGGTGCAGCCCCCCGCCGACCACGCAGCTGCCGAGCCGCCGGTCGCGGCCGAGCTGCGTGCCTGCCGTCTCTGCGCCGACCGCTTCGCGGCCACCGCCACGGCCCACGCGCCCCGCCCGGTGGTGTGGTTCGCCCGCGGCGCCCGGGTGCTCGTCGCCAGCCAGGCGCCGGGGATGCGGGTTCATCTCTCGGGGCGGCCCTTCACCGATGCCTCGGGGCAGCGGCTCAGGGCGTGGATGGGGGTGGACGAGGCGACCTTTTACGACCGGGCCCGCGTGGCCATCGTGCCGATGGGCTTCTGCTTTCCGGGCTATGACACCGCGGGCGCCGACCTGCCGCCGCCGCGGCTCTGCGCCGAGACCTGGCGGGCGCGGGTGCTGACCGAGATCGCCCCGGAGGTGACCCTGCTCATCGGCGGCCACGCGATCCGCTGGCATCTCGGCCTGCGCGACGTGACCGCGGCGGTCGCCGGCTGGCGGGACCATGCGCCGCGGGTCTGGCCCTTGCCTCACCCGTCGTGGCGGAATACCGGGTGGCTGAAGCGCAACCCGTGGTTCGCGGCCGAGCTGCTGCCGGCGCTGCAAGAGACGCTGGCCCGGACGCTGGACCCAACGCCCGCCCAGACGATGCCGGGAGAGACGACCCGATGACCGACGCCACCCCCCTCGACCGCCTGTCCGCCCGCGTGCCGTTCCACGATGCCGACCCGGCGCAGCGGGCGCTGGTCCTACGCCAGCTGGCCGATACCGAGCTTTACGTGGCCCTCGCCCGCGACCCCGCCGGGGACCGGGCCGAATTGCGGATGTTCGACCTGCCCGGCGGGCCGGTGGCGCTCGCCTGCGACGACGCGGCGGCGCTGGCCGGGTTCCTCGGCGGTCCGGTCGCGCATCTCGCGCTGCCGGGGCGGGTGCTTGCGGCCGAGCTTGCGGCGGCGGGGCAGGGGCTGCTCGTCAATCCGGGGCGGGCGTCCGAGATGCTGCTCGACGCGGCGGCGCTGGGCTGGCTGGTCGGCGCGCTCGCGGGCGCGCCCGAGGCCGCCGAGGCCGCGCCGCTGCGTCTGACGGCGCCCGCCCCCGAGGCGCTGACGGTGCTGGCCGAACCGTTGGCCGCGCGGCTGGGCGACATGGTGGGGATGATCGCGGGGGCCGCGCTGGTGGGGGCGGTCTGGCCGGACGGGCGGACCGGCCACCTGCTGGCGGTGGCGGGCGCGGCCGAGGCGGATCGCCCGGCCATCGCGAAGGCGCTGGCCGAACTCGCGGCCTTCCTGCCCGAGATTTCGGGCGGGCTCGACGTGACCTTCGAGACGCTGGCCCTGCCGCAGGGCGCGGTGACGATCGAGCCCGCGGCGCCCGCGCCCGTGCCCGAGCCGCCGCGGCGCGACCCCGACGCCCCGCCGCGGCTGCGCTGGTAAGGGGGCGCTGCCCCCCGTCCCTGCGGGACTCCCCCCGGGATATTTTTGCAGACGAGACGCGGTCAGTAGCCGCGGCTGCGGTCCACCTGATAGAGCAGCGGGCGGCCGTCCATCGCCCGGCGCAGGTTCTCGGCCACCACGCGCGCGGCCGTGGCGGGCCGGGTTTCGGCGGCGATGTGCGGGGTCACGGTGATCCCGGGGTGGGCCCAGAAGGGATGCGCGGCGGGCAGCGGCTCGGTGCGGAACACGTCGAGCACCGCATGGCCGAGCCGGCCCGCATCGAGCGCGGCGATCAGCGCCTCCTCGACCACCAGCGTGCCGCGGCCGGGGTTGATCAGCACCGCGCCCTGCGGCAGAAGCGCCAGCCTGTCCGCATCCAGCAGGTCGCGGGTCTCGGGCGTGTCGGGCAGCAGCGTCACGAGGATCTCGGCCCGCCCCAGCGCCTCGTCGAGGCGGGGCCCGGGCAGCACCTCAAGCCCCTCGACCGGCCGCCCCGAGGCCGACCAGCCGGTGACCCGGAACCCGAGCGCCGCCAGCGCCCGGCCCACCGCGGCGCCGAGTTCGCCCATTCCCAGCACCACCACCGACCGCTCGGCGGCGAGCGGCGGCACGGTGTCGTTGCGCCAGATGCCGTCCTGCGCATAGCGGTCCATGCCCAGATGGGCGCGCAGCACCCAGCCCGCGCAATACTCCACCATCCCCTGCGCCAGCCCCGGATCGACCATCCGGCAGAGCGGCTGGGTCAGGGTCGGGTTCGGGGCGATCCGCTCGACGCCGGCCCAGAGGCTCTGGACCAGCCGCGCGCGAGTGAAGGGGCGAAAGTCCATCGCCGTGCCGTCCTCGGGGTAGCCGGGGGCATAGATCACCGCGTCGAAGCCGGCCGGGTCGCCCTCGCGCGCGAGGTCGAGCTCAGGGCAGGCGGCGGTCAGCGCCGGGGCCCAGTCGCTCCACATGGCGGAACGGGCGGCGAAGAAGGCACGCATCAGCGGGTGCCTCTGGGCGCTTCACATGGCGGAACGGGCATCAGCGCGGCCGGTTGACGTGGGCGGACTGGACGATGCCGAACGCCATCAGCAGGATCATCAGCTGCGTGCCCCCATAGCTCACCATCGGCAGCGGCACCCCCACCACCGGCATCAGCCCCATCACCATGCTCATGTTGACGGCGAAATACAGAAAGAACGTGCCGCCGATCCCGAGCGTGACCATGCTGCCGAAGCGGTCGCGGTTGGTCAGCGCCGAGTAGAGGCAGAAGCCGATCACCAGCGCGTAGAGCGTCAGCAGGCTGATCGTGCCGACGAAGCCGAACTCTTCGGCGAGCGTGGTGAAGATGAAGTCGGTGTGCTTTTCGGGCAGGAAGTTCAGCCGCGACTGCGTGCCCTGCATGAAGCCGCGCCCCGACCAGCCGCCCGACCCCAGCGCGATCTGCGCCTGGGTGATGTTGTAGCCCGCCCCCAGCGGGTCGCTGGTCGGGTCGAGGAAGGTGTCCACCCGCCGGTACTGGTAGTCGTGCAAGAGCTGCCAGCTTGTCCCGCGGCTTTCGAGCACGGCCGCCACCAGCCCGCCCACCGCGCCGATCACGACGGCGAAGTACCACAGGCTCACCCCGGCCACGAACATCATGATCCCGCCCCCCGCGACCAGCATCACCGAGGTGCCGAGGTCGGGCTGCACCAGCACCAGCGCCGTGGGGGTCAGGATCAGCACCACCGGGATCAGCACCCAGAGCGGACGCGAGACCTTCGAGAGGTCGAGCCAGTCGTAATAGGCGGCCAGCACCAGGACGAGGGCGATCTTGGTGATCTCTGAGGGTTGCAGCTTGACCGGCCCGACGTCGAGCCAGCGCTGCGCCCCCATGGCGTTGTGCCCGAACACGTCCACCGCGAAGAGCAGCAGGACGCAGGCCACATAGGCCACGACCGAGATCGAGCGCCAGAACCAGATCGGCGTGAAGGCGAGCGCGATCATGGCGATCATGCCGACCACGAAGCGCTCGATCTGCGGCTCGGCCCAGACCTCGGCGCGTCCGCCCGAGACCGAGTAGAGCATCAGGAACCCGGCCGAGGCGACCGCCGTCAGCAGGAACACCAGCGGCCAGTTCAGATACAGGATCTTGCGCCAGCCGGTGGGCGTCTGGTCGGACTTGTAGTCGAGATAGCTGCTCATGCCCGTCCCCTCATGCCGCGCTCATGCCCGCGCCCGGCCGGTCGCCTGCGCCACCGGGGCGGGCATCAGGCGCAGGCGGGCGCGCATCTCCTCGATGGCGCCGCGCTGGCCGGGGGGATAGGCCTCGAGCGGCGGCATCCCGCCGGCGAGCGCGAACAGCAGGATGTCGCGGGCGACCGGCGCGGCCACGGCCGAGCCGCCGCCGCCATGCTCGACCACCACTGCCACGGCATAGCGGGGTGCCTCGACGGGGGCATAGCAGACGAAGAGCGCGTGGTCGCGGCGGATCCACGGCAGCTGGTCGTTCGAGATGACGCCGCGGGCGCGCTCGGCGGCGGTGATGTTGCGCACCTGGCTGGTGCCGGTCTTGCCGGCCATCCGCCACTCGGGCGCGACGATCCGCGATTTGGCCGCGGTGCCGCGGTCGCCGTTCATCACCGCGTCCATCCCCGCCCGCGCGATCTTGAGGCTGCTCTCGCCCAGCCCCAAGTCGGCAAACGGCGTCACCGGCACCGCCACCCCGTCCACCGCCCGGACGAGCCGCGGCATGACCTCGCGCCCCGTCGCCACCCGCGCGGTCATCACCGCCAGCTGCAGGGGCGAGGCGAGCACATAGCCCTGCCCGATCGAGGCGTTGAGGCTGTCGCCGATCTGCCAGTCCTGATTGTGGCGGGCCTTCTTCCAGGCGCGGTCGGGGGCAATCCCCTCGGCGATGGCGGACATCGGCAGGTCGGGGCGCACCCCGATCCCCAGCCGCCGGGCCATCTCGGCGATCCGGTCGATGCCGATCTTCTGCGCCAGCTCGTAATAGAACACGTCGCAGGACCGCTCGAGGCTCTGGACCGGGCCGACCGAGCCGTGGCCCCCCCGGCTCCAGCAGTGGAAGCGACGGCCTGCCACGGTGGTGTAGCCCGGGCAGTAGAAATGCGAGTTGGCGTTGATCAGCCCCGATTCCAGCCCCGCCAGCAGCGTGACCATCTTGAAGGTCGAGCCGGGCGGATAGACCCCCTGCACCGTCTTGTCGGCGAGCGGGCGGTGGTCGTGTTCCATCAGCGCCTTGTAGTCGCCGCTCGAGATGCCGCGCACGAAGAGGTTCGGGTCGAAGCTGGGCGAGGAGGCGCTGGCCAGCATATCCCCCGTCTCGACGTCCAGCACCACGGCGGCGGCGGATTCCTCGCCCAGCCGCTGCATGGCGAAGTTCTGCAGCGCCGCGTCGAGGGTCATCTGCACCGTCTCGCCCTGCTGGCCCTCGATCCGTTCCAGCTCGCGCATCTCGCGCCCGGCGCTGTTCACCTCGACCTTGCGGGTGCCGGCCTTGCCGCGCAGCTCGGTCTCGAGCTTGGCCTCGACGCCGAGCTTGCCAAGCTGGAACTCGGGCAGCATCAGCACCGGGTCGGGGTTCTCCATCTTCGAGAGGTCGAAGTCCGAGACCGGCCCGACGTAGCCCAGCACATGGGCGAAATCGCCGCCGCGCGGATAGCTGCGCGAGAGGCCGGATTCAGGCGAGACGCCGGGCAGCGCCGGGGCGTTCACGGCGATGGATGAGAACTGGTCCCAGCTCAGCCGGTCGGCGATCACGATGGGGGTGATGGCACTGCGGCGGTTGATCTCGGCCAGAAGCGCCGCCACGGCGGTGTCGGTCATCGGGATCAGGTGGCGCAGCCGGGCGATCACCAGCGAGGGGTCGCCGGCCTCCTCGCGCGTGATGGTGGCGCGGTAGTTGGCCTCGTTCCCGGCCAGCAGCACGCCGTTGCGGTCGTGGATCAGCCCGCGGGCCGGGGGCAGCAGCCGCAGCTTGATCGAGTTGCCGTCCGAGAGCAGCCGGAATTCGTCGGCGCGGTCGAGCTGCATGGTCTTGAGCCGCCAGCCGAGGGTGGCCACCACCGCCGCCTGGATCGCGCCCAGCATCAGCCCGCGCCGGGTGATCTGGCGGGAGCTGTCGACGATCTCGCGGGCGGATTTCTTCATCGGATCAGGTCATTCGCGGTCAGGCAGGGCGGCAGGCAGGGGTCAGGCGAGGGGCGGGCGGCGGGCAGGCGGGGGTCAGGCGAGGTCCATCTCTCCGGGTGCGGCGCGGCGCAGGCCGAAGGCGCGCAGCACCACCACGACCAGCGGATAGGCCGCGAGCGTGGCGATCAGGCGCAGGATATCCTGCCCCAACGGCGGCAGCGGCGCCAGCGCCGGGGGGATCACGAAAAGCGTCATCACCACCCGCTCGGCCAGAAGCCCGAGCGCCACGAGCGCGCCGACCCGCAGCCATTCTGCCACGAACCCCTGCTCGGCCCAGCGGGTCTCGCGCCGCCGCGCGGCCTCGGTCGCCACCACGGCGATGGCGGCGCCAAGGCCGATGGGGCGCAGGAACAGCACGTCGGCCAGCAGCATGACGGCCGCCACCGACAGCACCGGAACCTGCTCGGGGCGGCGCAGCACCCAGGCGAGCGTCAGCGCCATCAGCCAGTCCGGCCCCGGCCAGCGGATCGCGCCGGGCGACAGCGGCAGCAGCGCCACGAGGATCAGCCCGAGGCTCGCGGTGAGGTACAGGGCCTGGCCGATCAGCCGGCGCTGGCGGGGCGCGTCGAGCACCGGCTCAGTCCTCGGCCTGGACTTCGCGGTCGGCCTCGGGCGCGGGCGAGTCGGTCGCCCGCACGGCACCCGCCGCGGCGGCGGCCTCGGCCGTGCCGGCCGGCGAGGGGGCGGGGCGCGGGGGCAGGGGCGGGCCGATGAAGCTGGGCGGCGGCGGCGGGATCAGCCCGCCCGCATCGGCCAGCTGCTCGGCCGGGTGCGAGCGCAGGACGCGCAGGAACTCGAGCCGGCCATAGTCGGCCGCGAGCCGCACCCGCATCCGCCGGTCGGACGCCTGCACCGCCTGGCCCACCAGCAGCCCCGGCGGGAACAGCCCGCCGTCGCCCGAGGTGATCACGCGGTCGCCGGGGCGCACGTCCTCGGGCGATTCCATGAAGTCGAGGACCGGGAAGGGGGTGTTGTCTCCGGTCAGCAGCGCCCGCTGCCCCGACGGCTGGATCGTCACCGGCAGCCGCGACGAGGGGTCGGTGAGCAGCATCACCCGGCTGGTGGTCTGCCCCACGCCCGAGATGCGGCCGACGAGCCCCAGCCCGTCCATCGTCGCCCAGCCGTCGAGGATCCCGTCGCGCGCCCCCCGGTTCAAGAGCACCGACTGGCGGAACGCGGTGCCCGCGTCGGTCATCACCACGCCCGAGACCGAGGTCAGCGCCGGGTCCAGCCGGACGTTGTTCTGCGCCAGAAGCTTGGCGTTCTCCTGCTCGAGCTGGACGGCGGCCTCTTTCCAGGCCGACATCTTCTGCAGCTCGCGCCGCAGCTCCTGGTTCTGCTGGTAGAGGCGCTGGTAGGACTGCGCCCCCGCGACCATCCGGCTCGCGGCCGTGACCGGCGCCATCGCCCAGTCGAGCGACGGCACGAAGCGGTCCACGAAGGCCGCGCGCATCCGCTCGGCCCGCGGGCTGTCGATGCGCCAGAACAGGAACATCCCGAACAGCACCAGCACCAGCAGCGCCACGAGGATGCGGCGCACGGGCGTCGCGTAGTCATGGCTGCGGCGCGCCATCGGCGGCCTCAGCTGTCGTAGTCGATGACGTGGCGCAGCTGCTTTTCGTATTCCAGCGCCTTGCCGGTCCCCAGCGCCACGCAGCTCATCGGCTGGTCGGCGAGGCTGATCATCAGGCCCGTCTGCTCACGCAGCGCAAGGTCCATCTCGCCCAGCATCGCGCCGCCGCCCGACAGCATCACGCCGCGGTCCACGATGTCGGCGGCGAGGTCCGGGGGCGTCGCCTCGAGCGCGATCATCACCGCCTCGCAGATCGCCTGCACCGGCTCGGCCAGCGCCTCGGCGATCATCGCCTGGGTGATCTCGACTTCCTTCGGGACGCCGTTCAAGAGGTCGCGGCCGCGCACCTGCATGACCGCGCCGCGCCCGTCGTCGGGCATCCGCGCGGTGCCGATCGAGGTCTTGACCTTCTCGGCGGTCTGTTCGCCGATCAGCAGATTGTGATTGCGGCGCAGGTAGTTGACGATCGCCTCATCCATCCGGTCGCCGCCGATGCGGACGCTGCGGGCATAGACCACGTCACCGAGCGAGAGCACCGCGACCTCGGTCGTGCCGCCGCCGATGTCGACGACCATGCTGCCGGTCGGCTCGGTGATCGGCATCCCCGCGCCGATGGCCGCCGCGATGGGCTCGGCGATCAGCCCGGCCTTGCGGGCCCCGGCCGACAGCACCGACTGGCGGATGGCGCGCTTTTCCACCGGGGTTGCGCCGTGGGGCACGCAGACGATGACCTTGGGCTTCGAGAACGAGGTGCGGCGGAACACCTTCTTCATGAAGTGCTTGATCATCTCTTCGGCGCTGTCGAAGTCGGCGATGACCCCGTCGCGCATCGGCCGGATCGCCTCGATCGAGCCGGGCGTGCGGCCCAGCATCAGCTTGGCGTCCTCGCCCACCGCCAGGACCTGCTTCTTGCCGTCCTTGACGTGATAGGCGACCACCGAGGGCTCGTTCAGGATCACGCCCTTGCCCTTGACGTAGATCAGCGTGTTCGCCGTCCCGAGGTCGATCGCGATATCGGTCGAAAACAGACCGCCGAATGCCATGTGCCGTAATCCTTCGTCTGCCCGTTTTCAGGCGGCCCGTTTGCCGCCTGCTGTCCCGAGGCCATTGTTGATCTGTGACCGCACGAGTCGCCCGCGCGCCCTGTCTGGCCGATGGCCCATATAGGCCGCGCGGCCCAGCGGTGAAAGCTGTTTTCGCCCGGCTCGGCGGAACCCCGCGCCGCCGCTACACCGTGTCGAGATAGAGCTCGACGGTCTCCTCGTCCGACAGCTCGGCCATGTAGTGCGCCTCCTGCCGCTTGGTCATCACGAAGTTCTCGATCAGATGCGCGGGCAGGATGCGGCGGATCTCGGGCGAGGCCTCGAAGGCGTCGATGGCCGCGCCCCAGTCGGCGGGCAGTTGCTCGAGCGGGTGGTCATAGGCATTGCCGCTGATCGGGGCGGGCGCCTCGGCCCGGTCCTCGAGCCCGTTGAGCGCCGCCCCCAGGATCACCGCCGTGGTGAGATAGGGGTTCACGTCGCCGCCCGGCGTCCGATGCTCGATCCGCCGCGCCTTGGGGCCCGACGAGGGGATGCGGATCGCCGAGGTGCGGTTCTCGTAGGCCCAGCCGATGCCGGTCGGCGCATGGGCATTCGGCACCAATCGGTCGTAGGAGTTCTCGTGCGGGGCAAAGACCAGCGTCGAGCCGGGCATCGCGGCCAGGCACCCCGCGACCGCATGGCGCAGCCGGTCCGAGCCCGCGTCGGTGCCGTCGTCGAAGATGTTGTCGCCGTTGCGGTCCAGCACCGAGAAATGCATGTGCATCCCCGAGCCGTTGAACAGGTGATAGGGCTTGGCCATGAACGAGCCCGCAAACCCGTAGCGGCGCGCCAGCCCCTTCACCAGCAGCTTGAAGAGCCACGCATCGTCCGCCGCCTTCAGCGGGTCGGGCTGGTGCATCAGGTTGATCTCGAACTGCCCGGGTGCGGCCTCGGAGATCGCCGTATCGGCGGGAATGTCCATCGCCTCGCAGCTGTCGTAGAGGTCGGTGAAGAACTTGTCGAAGGCGTCGAGCGCCCGCAGGCTCAGCGTCTCGGCCCCGGTGCGGCGCTTGCCCGAGCGCGGCGAGGGCGGCACCTGCAGATGCCCCGACTGGCTGTCGTCGACGAGGAAGAACTCAAGCTCGGTCGCCACAACAGGGGTCAGCCCCGCGGCCTTGTAGCGCTCGACCACGCGGGCCAGTGCCTGGCGCGGGCAGCCGTCATACGGCCGCCCGTCGGGGTGGAACATCCACAGCGGCAGAAGCCCGGTCGGCGCGTCGAGCCACGGCATCGGCATGAAGCCGCGCTCGGTCGGCATCAGCAGCCCGTCGGGATCGCCCGCCTGGAACACCAGCGGCGAGTTCTCGACGTCCTCGCCCCAGATATCCATGTTGAGCACCGAATAGGGGAACTTGGTCCCCTCGGTCAGCAGCTTGTCGGCAAAGCGCGCCGGGATGCGCTTGCCGCGTGCGACGCCGTTCAGATCGGCCGCCGCGACGCGGATCGTCTTGACCTCCGGGTGGTCCCTCAGCCAGTCCATGTTCGTTCACCTGATGAGCTTGGGCCGATACCTCAGCCGCTGGGCGGCGCCCGGCAGATGCCGGTTCAGCCGCCGGTTGACGACCCCGAAAAGGGCGATGAGCCCGAGGGTCAGAAGAATGAAATACCCCGCCACGATCGGATAGGCCACGAAGGGGTTGAAGGTCTTGTCGGCCAGATAGCTCGCATAATACAGGCTGTCGCCCATCTGCTGCACGGCCGGAAACGCCGAAAAGAACACCAGCGTGGTGGCGTGGAAGAGAAAGATCGCCTCGTTGGTGTAGGCGGGCCACGACAGCCGCAGCATGGTCGGCCAGACGATGCGGCGGAAGCGCGACCAGCCCGAGAGGCCATAGGCCTCGGCGGCCTCGAGGTCGCCCTTGGGGACGTTGCGCAGCCCGCCGTGGAAGATCTCGGCCGAATAGGCGGCGGTGTTCAGGATCAGCACGATCAGCGCCCCGGCCCAGGCGCGAGCGAGCCACGCGGTGGGCACGGTGACGCCGAGCACGTTCAGCCCCTCGCGCGGCAGCAGCACCACCGCCGAATAGGCGAGGAAGAACTGGATGAAGAGCGGGCTGCCGCGGAAGACGAAGATGAAGGCCTCGGCCGGGCGGCGCAGCCACGGGTTGTCGCTGGCCTTGGCGAGCGCCAGCGCCGTGGCGAGGAAGAACCCCACCGCCAGCGCGAGGATGCCGAAGTAGAGGTTCCAAATCAGCCCCGAGCCGATCAGCACGAACTGGTGGCAGAGGTCGAAGTCGGTGCGCGGCAGGCCGCGCGCGCCGATCCCGATCGAGCGCAGGGCATAGTCGGCGAAGGTCTGGGCGCAGCTCATGGCGCAGCCCCGGCGTGGCGCATCCGCTCACCCGCCATCGTCGCCTGCCCGCGCGAGAGCCGCCCCGAGAGCCGGTCGATCACCCGCTGCGAGATCCAGGTCATGCCGAGGTAGAACACCAGCAGCGCCAGGAAATACCACACCCGCCAGTCGCCGTGCGGATAGGCATAGGTCGAGGTCTTGGACCCGCCCAGCTCGCGCGCCCAGTAGACGATGTCCTCGACCCCGAGCAGGAACAGAAGCGGCGTGGCCTTGATGAGGATCATCCACAGGTTCGAGAGGCCGGGCAGCGCATAGGTCCACATCTGCGGGATCAGGATGCGGCGGTCGATCTGGCGCGGGCTCATGCCGTAGGCCTCGCCCGTCTCGAGCTGGGCGCGCGGCACCGCCTGCATGGCGCCGTAGAGGACGTTGGCGGCAAACGCCCCGAACACGAACGAGAACGCCACGATGGCCAGCGTGATGCCGTAGAGGTCATGCACCCAGGGCGCGGCGTTCGACAGCGGCAGCTTGGCGGCCGGGCAGACCACGAACTCGTTGCCCTGCCGGACCGGCACCGAGGGGTCGCAATAGACGCGGCTGCGCAGCCACTCGAGCCCCTGGTCGAGTGCGATGGGCACGAAGAGGAAGAAGATGATGTCCGGCACGCCGCGGACGATGGCGGCGTAGGTCTTGCCCAGCCAGCGCAGCGGCGTCAGGCGCGAGCGCGCGGCCATGGCGCCCGCGAACCCCATCGCGAGCGCGATCGGCGCGGTGGCGACGAGCAGCAGCAGGACGATCCCGAACGAGCGATAGAACAGCAGGTGCGTCCCCGAGGTGAGGTAGCACAGCATCCAGGCGAGGCCGTCGAGGGCCTTGGGGTCGGCGCATTGGGCGAACATGGGGCGAGGCAAGGCCGCCGCCCCGAGCGCGGGACGGCGGCCTCGGTCAGGGCCGGATCAGTTGCTGGCCGGGGCCGCGGGGGCCGGGGCCGCCGCATCCGCCGCAGGCGCTGCGGCCGGGGCCGCGGG
>NZ_JBHMQU010000039.1:0-23423 GCF_042435015.1 Paracoccus panacisoli
CCCGCCGCCGTCCCCCCGCCGCTGCCGCGCCCCGAGGCCGCGACCGCGGCCCTGCTGCGCCGCGACCGCGCCGAGGCCGCGCGCGCCCGTGCCAAGGCTGCCAGCGCGCCGCTCACGACCGCCAGCGCCACGATGGCGCAGTACCTCGAGAACATCGAGGACACGCTCCTCGCCCGCGGCCTTCTGCGCACCGACGACGGGGCCGGGATCAAGGTCGGCGCGGCCAAGCTGGCCGAGGACTTCGTCCAGATCGCGCTGCGCGATGAATACCAGATGAACGCCGCCGGGCGCCTCGTCCCCGGCGCCCACCCCGCGCCGCTGCGCCGCTGGGACCGCCCGGTGACCCTGACCGTCGAGTTCGGCGGCTCCGTCCCCGAGGCGACCCGCATCCGCGACCGCGCGACGATCGGCGACTACGCCGCCCGCCTCGCGCGCATCTCGGGGCACCCGGTCTCGATGGCCGGCGCGGGTGGCAACTTCGTCGTGCTGGTCCTCTCCGAGGACGAGCGCCGCGCCATCGCCCCGCGGGTGGCCGAGCTGATCCCCGGCATCCCCCGCGCCGACCTCGCCGCGATCGAGCGGCTCTCGCCGCAGAACTACTGTACCGTCTTCGCCTACTCGCCCGGCACCGGCGCCGCCTATTCCAACGCGGTCGCGGTGATCCGGGCCGAGCTGCCGCAGCGCCTGCGGACGAGCTGCGTGCACGAGGAGCTCGCGCAGGGCATGGGTCTGGCCAACGACAGCCCCGACGCCCGCCCCTCGATCTTCAACGACGACGAGGAGTTCGCCTTCCTCACCCGCCACGACGAGCTGCTGCTCAAAATGCTCTACGACCCCCGCCTGCGCCCCGGCATGACCGAGGCCGAGGCCCGGCCGATCGTCCAGACGATCGCCGCCGAGATGCTGCCCTGATGCCCGCGTCCTGACCCAGCGCCCTGACCCCCGCACCCGCCCCGGAACGGCGCCGCCCGCGGCGCGTTCCCCCACCGACCTGACCCACCCACGTCCCACAGGGCCGCCCCGCCCACGACACCCCGAACGGAGGAAACCATGGTCCTCGACTTCCTGACCGGCGAGTTCATCGACGTCATCGAATGGGTGGACGACACCCGCGACACGATGGTCTGGCGCTACGAGACCCGCGGCCGGGCGATCAAGTACGGCGCCAAGCTGACGGTGCGCGAGGGGCAGGCGGCGGTCTTCGTCCACGAGGGCCAGCTCGCCGACGTGTTCGGCCCCGGGCTCTACATGCTCGAGACGAACAACATGCCGATCCTGACCCGGCTCCAGCACTGGGACCACGGCTTCCGCTCGCCCTTTAAGTCCGAGATCTACTTCGTCAACACCACCCGCTTCAACGACCTGAAGTGGGGCACCCGCAACCCGGTCATCGCCCGCGACCCCGAGTTCGGGCCGGTGCGGCTGCGCGCCTTCGGCACCTACTCGATGCGCGTCACCGACCCCGCCGCCTTCATGCGCGAGATCGTCGGCACCGACGGCGAATTCACCGCCGACGAGATCGCCTTTCAGCTCCGCAACGTGATCGTGCAGGAGTTCTCGCGCCTCATCGCCTCGTCGGGCATCCCGGTGCTCGACATGGCGGCGAACACCCAGCAGCTCGGCCAGATGGTCGCCAAGGCCATCGGGCCGACCGTGGCGCAATACGGCCTGACGCTCCCTGAGTTCTACATCGAGAACATCAGCCTGCCCGACGAGGTCGAGCGGATGCTCGACAAGCGCACCTCGATCGGGATCGTGGGCGACCTCGACCGCTTCGGCCGCTACGCCCAGTCCGAGGCGATGCTGAACGCCTCGAACCGCGACGGCGGCATGGGGGCTGGTCTCGGCGCTGGGATGGGAGCAGCCCTCGGCATGGGGATGGCGGCGCAGCAGGGCGCGCGCGGCCCGTGGGGGCAGATCCCGCAGGGCGTGCCCGCCGCCCCCGCGCCGGCCCCGCAGCCCGGCATGATCGCGGGCCCCGCGCCCGCGTCCGACACCGTCTGGCACGTTGCGCTCGACGGGGCAGCGTCGGGGCCCTTTGGCAAGGCCGACCTCGGGCGGCTGATGAACGAGGGCCGCTTTACCCGCGACACGCTGGTCTGGACCCCGGGCCAGGACGGCTGGAAAGAGGCTGACGAGGTCCCCGCCCTCGCCCAGCTCTTCACCATGCTGCCCCCGCCCCTGCCGCAGCGCTGAACGCAGCACCCTGAGTGGCCGCCGCCCGGCCCCTCGCTCACCCCGCCCTCGCCTTTCGCGCGGACCGCCGATGCCCACGCCCCAGATCGAACACCGCTTCCCGTGCGAGAACTGCGGCGCGAGCCTCGCCTTCGCGCCGGGCCAGAACGCGCTGACCTGCCCCTATTGCGGCCACACCCAGGCGATCTCGCCCGGCGCCGGCCGCGCCCCGGCGCGCCAGTCGGCGGGCGGCCCGGACGGGCAGGACGTCCTGTTGCGCGAGCCCTCGACCGGCCGCGCGATCCAGTGGGACGCGAGCCACAAATCCCCCGAGCTGGCCGAGATCCCGCTCGCGCAGGGCCTGCGCCTCGACCAGTCGAGCGACCTCACGCAGACCGTCCGCACCGTGTCCTGCCCCAACTGCGGCGCCCGGATGGAGCAGTCGGGCGACACCCACGCCAGCCTCTGCCCCTTCTGCGCGACGCCGGTGGTCACCGACACCGGGGCCGCGCGGATGCTGAAGCCGCAGGGCGTGCTGCCCTTCGTGCTGACCGAGGCGCAGGCCCGCGCCGCGCTCGACGACTGGCTCAAAGGGCTGTGGTTCGCGCCCTCGGGGCTGGTGCGCTACGCCCGCCGCGGGCGGCGGATGCAGGGGGTCTACTCCCCGTTCTGGACCTTCGACGCCGACACCCGCAGCCGCTACCGCGGCCTGCGCGGCGACCACTATTTCGAGACGGTCTACGTCACCCGACAGGTCAACGGCCGCACCCAGCAGGTGCCCCAGCAGGTGATGCGCACCCGCTGGACGCGGGCCGCGGGCAGCGTCGCGCGCCGCTTCAACGACGTGCTGGTGCTCGCCTCAACCGCGCTGCCGCGCCGCTTCACCGACGCGCTGGCGCCGTGGGACCTGTCGCATCTGGCGAGCTACGACCCGCAGTATCTCGCGGGCTTCGGGGCCGAGGGCTACACCGTGGCCCTCGCCGACGGCCACGGCGTCGCCCGGGCCGAGATGGCCGGCGTGATCGCCACCGACGTGCGCCGCGACATCGGCGGCGACGTCCAGCAGATCGAGGCGGTCGAGACCGACTTCTCGGCCGAGAGCTTCAAGCACATCCTGCTGCCCGTCTGGCTCGCCGCCTACAAGTACAACGGCAACTCCTACCGCTTCGTGGTCAACGGCCAGTCGGGGCGCGTGCAGGGCGACCGGCCGTGGTCGGCGTGGAAGATCGCCTTCGCCGTCCTCGCCGCCGCGCTCGCCATCGCGGCGCTGCTGTGGCTGGGGCAGGAAAGCGGCTATATCCAGATCGGCGCGGCGCCGATCCCGCAGGGCTACGAGATGCCGCCGGGCTACGGCCTGCCGGGCGGGCTCTCCCCCGGCGGCGACTACGTGATCCGCGGCTATTGACGCGCCGTAAGCCGGGCGGTCAGGATCGGCTGCCCGACCCTCACCCCCGCCCACCCATCCGTCACAGGCCGCACCCATGATCCTCTGTACGGGCGAGGCGCTCATCGACCTGATCCCCGGCCCGGACGGCACGATCCGCCCTGTCCCCGGCGGGGCGGTCTGGAACACCGTGCTGGCGCTCGGCCGGCTCGGCGCGCCGGCGGCGTTCCTCTGGCCGATCTCGACCGACGCGTTCGGCGCCCGGCTGCTCGCCCCGCTGGCCGAGGCGGGCGTGGACACCGCGCGCTGCCCGCGCCCCGACCGCCCCACCACCCGCGCCGAGGTCCGGCTGCAGGACGGCGAGGCCACCTACAGCTTCCACGACGAGGGCAGCGCCGGGCGCCTGTTTGCCGAAACCGACCTGCCGCCGCTGCCGCCCACCCTCGCGGCGCTCTTCCTCGGCGGCATCAGCCTTGCCGCCGAGCCGTGCGGGGCGACGGTCGAGACGCTCGCCACCCGCGCCGCCCGTGCGAGGGCGCCGGTGATGATCGACCCCAACATCCGCCCCGCCTTCGTTACCGACGCGGCCGCCTATCGCGCCCGGCTCGACCGGCTGTTCGGGCTGGCGGCGATCATCAAGCTTTCGGCCGACGACGCCGGCTGGCTCTGGCCCGGCGCATCGCCGGACGAGGCCGCCCGCCGCCTCCTCGCCCGCGGCGTGAGGCTGGTGCTGATCACCGCCGGCGCGGCGGGCGCGGTGGCCCACACCCCCACCCTGCGCCGCACGGCCCCGTCCCGCCCCGTCACCGTCGCCGACAGCATCGGCGCGGGCGACAGCTTCAACGCCGGCCTCCTCGACGCGCTCGACCGCGCGGGGGCGCTGTCCCGGCTGGCCGATCTGGACGCAGCGACCCTCGACGCGGCACTGGCGCACGCAAGCCGGGTCGCGGCCGTCACCGTCTCGCGCCCCGGCGCCGATCCGCCCTGGCCGCACGAGCTGGCCTGAGGCCTGCTTCTACTTGGGAAAAATACCCGGCCGACGGTCGGCAACCACCGACCGCCGACCGGGTCTTGGGCTGGACAGAAACCTCAGCCGAGCTGCCCCGCGGCCCGGTCGAGCCGCGCCACCGCCTCGCTGATCTCGTCGTCGGTGATCGTCAGCGGCGGCAGCAACCGCAGCACGTTGTCGGCGGCCGGCACGGTCAGCAGATGCTCGGCATAGCCGGCCTTCACCACGTCCGCCGGCGCGACCTTGCACTTGAGGCCCAGCATCAGCCCCTCGCCGCGCACCGCCTCGAACACCTCGGGGTGGGCTGCGACCAGCCCCTCGAGCTTCTGGCGCATCAGCCCGCCCTTGCGCCGCACCTCGGCGAGGAAATCGTCGTCGGCGACGATCTCCATCACCTTCGCGCCGACCGCGCAGGCCAGCGGGTTGCCGCCGTAGGTCGAGCCGTGGGTGCCCGCGACCATCCCCTCGGCCGCCTGCTCGGTGGCTAGCACCGCGCCCAGCGGGAAGCCGCCGCCGATGCCCTTGGCGACCATCATGATGTCGGGGGTGATCCCCGCCCATTCATGGGCAAAGAGCTTGCCGGTCCGCCCCATCCCGCACTGCACTTCGTCCAGCACCATCAGTGCCCCGGTCTGGTCGCAGAGCGCCCGGATCTCGCGCAGGTCGGCCTCGGGCAGCGGGCGGATGCCGCCCTCGCCCTGCAGGGGCTCGAGCATCACCGCCGCCGTGGTGTCGCTGATCGCGGCCTTGAGCGCCGCGATGTCGCCCCACGGCAGCTGCCGGAACCCCGGCATCAGCGGGCCGAAGCCCTTGACCATCTTCTCGGACCCCGCCGCCGCGATGGCGCCGGTCGAGCGGCCGTGGAACGCCCCCTCGAAGGTCAGGATCTCGATCCGCTCGGGCTGGCCTTTGTGGAACCAGTAGTGCCGCGCCATCTTGATGGCGAGTTCAGCCGCCTCGGTCCCCGAGTTCGTCACGAACACCGTGTCGGCGAAGGTCTTGTCCACCAGCATCTCGGCCAGCCGCTGCTGCTCGGGGATCTGGTAGAGGTTCGAGACGTGCCAGATCCGCCCCGCCTGCGCGGTCAGCGCCGCGACCAGATCGGGGTTGGCGTGGCCCAGCGCATTGACCGCGATCCCGGCCCCGAGGTCGAGGTATCGCGTGCCGTCCGCGGTGATGGCCCAGGCCCCCTCGCCCCGCTCGAAGGCAAGGGGCGCGCGGTTGTAGGTCGGCAGGACGGCGTCGATCATGGGTCGGTCCTCTGGTTCGTGCGGGGTGGTGACGGCAACGGCCCCGGCCGGCAGGACCGGGGGGCAAGGCGGGACGCGGTCAGCGTCGCAGGGCAGTGCGGCTCGTCATGGGACGCAGCGTTAGCGCCGGGCGGGGCCGGGCGCAAGCGGCGTCGGGCGCAAGCGGGGTAGGCGCAAGCGGGGGCGGGCAGGCACCCCTCACGGCTTCATCCGGTAGCCGGTCCTGAGCCAGCGCCAGCCGAGCCCGATGACCAGCGCCGCCGCCAGCAGGCAGACCGCGAGGCCACGCTCGGGCGGCGCGTCGCTGACCCCGGCGAAGCCGTAGCGCGCCCCGTCGATCAGGTAGAAGATCGGGTTCCAGTGCGAGAGGGTGCGGAACGGCTCGGGCAGCGCCTCGACCGAGTAGAAGGTGCCCGACAGGAACGACAGCGGGGTGACGATGAAGTTGGTGATCGCCGCCATCTGGTCGAACTTCTGCGCCACGATCCCGGCGATCACGCCGAGGCCGCCCAGCATCAGCGCCCCCACGCTGACGAAGGCCAGCGCCCACAGCGGATGCGCCGGCGCCTGGCCCAGGACCAGCGCCATGCCGATCCCGATCACGACCGCCACGATCAGCGCCCGGGCGAGGCTGCCGAGCAGATAGCCGGTCAGGATCTCGCCCGCCGACAGGGGCGGCATCAGCGTGTCCACGATGTTGCCCTGCATCTTGGCCGAGATGATCGACGAGGACGAGTTGGCGAAGGCGTTCTGGATCACCGTCATCATCAGGATGCCGGGGCCCACGAAGGCGAGATAGGGCAGCCCCATCACCGTCCGCCCCTCGCCCAGCGCGAGCGCGAAGACGGTGACGAACAGCCCCGCCGTCATCAGCGGCGCAAAGATCGTCTGCTGCCAGACGGCGAGGAAGCGCATGACCTCGCGCGTGGCCAGCGTCCGCAGGCCAAGCCAGTTGATACGCCCGAAGCGGCGGATCGGCGCGTCGCGGTAGTCGGTCGCGGGACCGGGCAGGGCAGAGGCGGAACGGTCGGTCACGGCGTGTCGTCCTTGAACTCGCGGGGTGCAGACGATATGTCCGGGCATCCCGCCTTAGACCCAGAGGGCGCGCGCGGCGCAACCCCGCCTCGTGCCCCGCACCGCCCGATCCGCCCCCGATCCGCAAGGAGCCGCCGATGTCCTGGACCGACGACCGCGTCGAGACGCTGAAACGCATGTGGGCCGAGGGCCAGTCGGCGAGCCAGATCGCCAAGGAACTGGGCGGCGTGACCCGCAACGCGGTGATCGGCAAGGTCCACCGCCTCGGGCTGTCGAACCGCACCGAAAGCGACGAGGCGACCGCCTCCCCTGCCCCCACCCCGGCCGCGCTCCCCGCCGCCGCCGACGCGACCGATACCCCGCGCCCGGCCCGCCCCGAGGCCGAGGGCGACGCGCCCGACACCGCCCCCGCGACTGGCCCGGCCACAACCCCCACGCCCGCCGCCCCCTCGGCCCCCCGCGCAGCCGCGGGCAGCCCGCGGCCCGCGGCGAACCTGACCGCCGAGCCGGGCGAGGCCGCGGCGAGCCCGGCACCCACGGCCCGTGACGCCGCCCCGCTGCCCGAGGACGACGCCGACACAGCGCCCGAGCCCGCCCCGCAGCCGGTCTTCACCCCGCGCCGCCCGATCGTGCCGGCCGGCCAGCCGCTGCCGCCGCAGCCCTCGGCCAACGAGATCTCGCCCGAGGCGCTCGCCTCGGTCCGCGAGGTCGAGAAGCGCGCCCGCAAGCTCAGCCTGATGGAGCTGACCGAGCGGACCTGCAAATGGCCCATCGGCGACCCGGCCACCGACAAGTTCTGGTTCTGCGGCCTGCCCGCCCAGCCCGGCAAACCCTATTGCGAGGCCCATGTCGGCGTCGCCTTCCAGCCGATGAGCGCCCGCCGCGACCGCCGGCGCTGAACCGGCGCGCTGGCCGACCACACGCATGGGCAGGCGCGTGCCGCCTCCCCGGTGGCGCGGACGCTCAGGCGCGTGCCGGCCCCCGGGGCGCATCTCTCTATCCCTCTCGCAGGTGCTTGCCTTACCCCTCTCGCCGCTGCTCTCCGCCGAGCCGCAGCGCCTCTGTTCCCTGTCGATGGGGGGCTGTCTGCCCCCCATGAACGCAAGCGTTCATTCCCCCCGAGGATATTTCCGTCCAGCCCGAGACCCCGCGCCTTAGGGGTGGGAGCCCCCGATCCGGCCGCGTCGGGCGGGACAGGGGGCGCCTCGGTCTGGAGCGGTCATCGGCGTCCCCGCCTGTACCGCACACCACATCTGCCACGGAATCCTTGAGAAACGGTAAAGCCCCTCGGGCTGGACACAAATATCCTCGGGGGGTGAATGGCGCGCGCCTCGCGCGCGCCAGAGGAGGCGTGAGCGCCCCCTTGTCTCAGGCCGCAGCCGTGGCAGGACTCAGGCCGGGCAGCGCTGAGCCGACAGGGTCGTGCCGTCGAGCCGCACGTCTATGCGGCGCGGTGTGATCCGCAGGTCGATGATCGACCGGCCGCACTCCGTGCCCTCAGACATGCAGGCCCATGTCGCGCGATACCAGCCATCCGCCAGCGGCTTGCGCTCGGACACGCGCTCGTAATGGGTCTCGGTCAGGCTGAGAGTGCCGGGGCCGACCGAGACGATCCCCTCGCCGCCGGGACCGAACCGGCAGTTATTCCGCGCCCCGTCCATATGATAGACGTCGTCGGCAAGCGCGGGGCTGGCACAGAGCAGGAAGGCGGCAATAGCAGGTTTGATCATCTTCTGTCCTCGCGGGGCTGTCATGCAAGCGCCAGCATAGCAGGTCGGCAGCATTTTCTCTCATCCGAAATCACGTGCCTTCGATCCATTCCGGCGGACTGGCCTTGCCGCGTCCCGCCCGCTACACAGCGGCCAAGCAAAGGACGCGCGCCATGACCCGCCATCTCATCACCTCGGCCATCCCCTACATCAACGGCATCAAGCACCTGGGCAACCTCGTCGGCAGCCAGCTGCCCGCCGACCTCTATGCCCGCTACCTGCGGGCCCGCGGGCACGAGGTGATGTTCATCTGCGCCACCGACGAGCATGGCACGCCCGCCGAGCTCGCCGCCAAGAAGGCCGGCCAGCCGGTCGCCGTCTACTGCGCCGAGATGCACAAGACCCAGGCCGACATCGCGGCCCGCTTCGGCCTTTCGTTCGACCACTTCGGCCGCTCGTCCTCCGAGCGCAACCACCTGCTCACCCAGCATTTCGCCGGGAAGCTCGCCGAGGCCGGGCTGATCCGCGAGGTCTCCGAGCGGCAGGTCTATTCCAACGCCGACCGCCGCTTCCTGCCCGACCGCTACATTGAGGGCACCTGCCCCAACTGCGGCTATGACAAGGCCCGCGGCGACCAGTGCGAGAACTGCACCAAGCAGCTCGACCCCACCGACCTCATCAACCCGCGCAGCGCGATCTCGGGCTCGACCGACCTCGAGATCCGCGAGACCAAGCACCTCTACCTGCGCCAGTCGGCGATGCGCGGGCAGCTGTCGGACTGGATCGACAGCAAGACCGACTGGCCGATCCTCACAACCTCGATCGCCCGCAAGTGGCTCAACGACGGAGAGGGGCTGCAGGACCGCGGCATCACCCGCGACCTCGACTGGGGCATCCCGGTGAAGAAGGGCGACGCCGCCTGGCCGGGGATGGAGGGCAAGGTCTTCTACGTCTGGTTCGACGCGCCGATCGAATACATCGCCGCCACCGCCGAGTGGGCCGACCGGCAGGGCCAGTCCGACGCCGCGTGGCGGCGCTGGTGGCGCACCGACGAGGGCGCGGGCGACGTGACCTACACGCAGTTCATGGGCAAGGACAACGTGCCCTTCCACACGCTCTCGTTCCCGGCCACGATCATGGGCTCGGGCGAGCCGTGGAAGCTCGTCGACTACATCAAGTCGTTCAACTACCTGACCTATGACGGCGGGCAGTTCTCGACGTCGCAGGGCCGCGGCGTGTTCATGGACCACGCGCTCGAGATCCTGCCGGCCGACTACTGGCGCTGGTGGCTGTTGAGCCACGCGCCCGAATCCTCGGACAGCGAGTTCACCTGGGAGAATTTCCAGGCCAGCGTGAACAAGGACCTGGCCGACGTGCTGGGTAACTTCGTCAGCCGGATCACCAAGTTCACCCGCGCCAAGTTCGGCGAGACGGTCCCCGAGGGCGCCGTCTGGGGCCCGCGCGAGGCCGAGCTCATCACCGCGCTGACCGAGCGGCTCGGCGCCTACGAGGGGTTCATGGACGCCCGCGAGGTCCGCAAGTCGGCGGCCGAGCTGCGCGCGATGTGGGTGCTCGGCAACGAATACCTGCAGGCCGCGGCGCCCTGGTCCATGATCAAGACCGACCCCGAGGCCGCCGCCGCGCAGGCGCGCATGGGGCTGGCGCTGATCCGGCTGTATGCGGCGATCTCGGCGCCGTTCATCCCCTTCGCCGCCGCGGCGATGGAGGCGGTGCTGCCCGGCATCCCTGCCCACTGGCCCGAGGGCGACCTGGGCGACTACCTCGCCGCGGTGCAGCCGGGACAGGCTTTCGCGGTGCCCGAGGTGCTGTTCGCCAAGATCGCCGACGCCGACCGCGAGGGGTGGCAGGCGCGGTTCGCGGGCCTGCGCGCGTAGGCGCGCACATCGGGCCCGCGCGTCGGCGCGCGGCCGCGAAGGATCGCCTCAGGCGCCGAGCAGCGCCCGGATCTCGGCTACCTTCGTCGCCACCAGCGCCGCATCGCCGCGGCTTTCGACGTTGAGGCGCAACACCGGCTCGGTGTTCGACCGCCGCAGGTTGAAGCGCCAGTCGGCAAAGGCGAGGCTGATGCCGTCCGTCTCGTCCCGCGCCTCGGCCGCGCCGGCGTGCGCCGCGAGCACCCGGGCGATGGCGGCGTCGGGGTCGTCCAGGCGGAAGTTGATCTCGCCCGAAGACGGGAAGGCCGCCATCCGCGCGCCCACCAGTTGCGACAGCGGCAGCCCCGTGCGCCCCATCTGCGCCACCACGAGCAGCCACGGGATCATCCCGCTGTCGGCAAAGGCGAAGTCGCGGAAATAGTGATGCGCGGACATCTCGCCGCCATAGACGGCGCCCGCCTGCCGCATGGTCTGCTTGACGAAGGCGTGGCCGGTGCGGGACTGCACCGCCTCTCCCCCCGCGCCTGCGATCACGTCGCGGGTGTTCCAGACCACCCGCGGGTCATGGACGATCCGCGCGCCGGGCTCGCGGGCCAGGAACGCCGCGGCGAGCAGCCCCACGACATATTCGCCGGGGATGAAGCGGCCGGTCTCGTCGAAGAGGAAGCAGCGGTCGAAATCCCCGTCCCAGGCCACGCCGAGGTCGGCGCCGTGGTCCCGCACCGCCTCGGCCGTCACCGGCTGGTTCTCGGGCAAGAGCGGGTTGGGAATGCCGTGCGGGAAGCTCGGATCGGGGTCGTGGTGCATCCGCACGAACTCGAGCGTCGCGCCGCGGCGCGCCAGCTCCGCCGCAATGGCGTCGAAGGCGGGGCCGGCCGCACCGTTGCCGGCGTTCACCAGCACCCGCAGCGGCGGCAGCGCGGCGGCATCGACGAAATCGCAGACCCGGCGCGCGTAATCCGCCCGCACCGCCGACGCATCGACCACCCGGCCCGGCGCGGCCTCCGGGAACGCCCCGCCCTCGGCCAGCGCCTTGAGCGCGGCCAGATCGGTCGCGGGGTCGAGCGGTGCGGCGCCCGCCTTGACCAGCTTCATCCCGTTGTAATCGATGGGGTTGTGCGAGGCGGTGACCTCGATCCCGCCGTCCGCGCCGAGGAAGTCGGTGGCGAAATACATCTCCTCCGTCCCGGCCATGCCGAGGTCGAGCACCTCGATCCCGCCCGCGACCAGCCCCTCGGTCAGCGCCGCGGCCAGCGCGGGCGAGCTGTCGCGGCCGTCGCGCCCGACCACCACCCGGCGGGTGCCCGGCCGCGCGGCAAAGGCCCGCCCGACGCGATGCGCCACGTCCGCGTCCAGCGTCTCGCCCAGCCGACCGCGCAGGTCGTAGGCCCCGAAACAGTCGATCCTGCGCGCGTCCATGCCGCCCCCTTGGCCCCCGTGCTTTGGTCCGGCTTGCCATGCCACCCGCTTGCAGCGCAACCTGCCCCCGCCGTAACGAAAGGTTCCCGATGTCCCGTGCCGCCACGCTTGACCTGATCGCCGCCTATTATGACGCCTTCAACCGCGGCGACGCGGAGGGGATGCTGGCGCTGCTGGCCGAGGACGTCGAACACCACGTCAACGAGGGCGAGGTCCGCCGCGGCCGCGACGCCTTTGCCGCGTTCAGCCGCCACATGGCCGACAGCTAAGCCGAGCGGCTGGCCGACCTGACCCTCATGGCCAGCGATGACGGCACCCGCGCGGCGGCCGAGTTCACCGTGCACGGCGAGTATCTGCGCACCGACGCGGGCCTGCCCGAGGCGCGGGGCCAGCGCTACGTCCTGCCCGTGGGGGCGTTCTTCGCGGTCCGCGACGGGCGGATCACGCGGGTGACGACCTACTACAACCTCGCCGACTGGACGCGGCAGGTGAGCGCGGGGTGAGCGGCACCCCTCCCCCGACCGAGACCCTGACCGGCGCGGCCGCCACGGCGGTCCTCGACGACGTGGCGCGGCTCAGGATCGCGGTGTTCCGCGACTGGCCCTATCTCTACGACGGCGACGCGGCCTATGAGCGCGAGTATCTGCGCGCCTACACCAACCCCGGCGCGGTGATCGTCACCGCCCGCGACGGAGCCGGTGGACCGATCATCGGCGCCGCCACCGGCGCGCCGATGGACCAGCACGCCGCGGATTTCGCCGCCGCCTTCGCCGGCCGGCCCGAGCCGCTGTCCGAGATCTTCTACTGCGCCGAATCGGTGCTGCTGCCCGGCTTCCGCGGCCGCGGCCTCGGCCACGCCTTCTTCGACGCGCGCGAGGCGCACGCCCGCGGCCTCGGCTTCCGCTGGTCGGCGTTCTGTTCGGTGATCCGCCCCGCCGACCACCCGGCGCGGCCCGCGGGCTACCAACCCCTCGACGCCTTCTGGCGCAAGCGCGGCTATGCGCCGCTGCCGGGCGTCATCGCCCGCTTCCGCTGGCGCGACGTGGGCGCGGCCGAAGACACCGAGAAACCCCTGCAGTTCTGGATGCGGCTGCTTTAGATCAACCGCCCCCGTCAGCGCGGCGTAAGCCGGCGCCGGTTTTCTCGGTCCCTCGCGCCCCGGTCGGCAACCCTTGCCCCCGCGGCCGGGTTGACCCTGCGCCTGTCGCTGCCGTCACGCCCTGACACCCCCGCGCCCCGGCGCCCCGCCGCCGAGAGGAACCGCCCCATGAACGTCCCGCTGAATACGCCCCTGCCGGTCCCGCAAGGCCTCGCCCCGCCCGCCGGGGCCACCGTCCGGCTGGTGGGCCTCGCCACCGCGTTGCCGCCCCATATCCTGCGCCAGGACGAGGTGACCGCCCGCGCCCACGCGCTGCTTGCCCCGCGCTATCCGCAGTTCGACCGCATCGCGGCGGCGTTCCAGAACGCCGGGATCGACCAGCGTGGCTCGGTCGTGCCGCTCGACTGGTTCGGCGGCGATCACGGCTGGCAGGCGCGCACCGAACCCTATCTCGCCGGCGCCACGGCGCTGTTCCGGGACGCCGCCGGCCAGGCGCTCGCCGCCGCGGGCGTGAGTGCGGACCAGATCGACGTGATCGTCACCGTCTCCTCGACCGGGGTAGCGACGCCGACGCTCGAGGCGCGGGTCGCGGGCGAGATGGGATTCCGCGCCGACGTGCTGCGGGTGCCGGTCTTCGGCCTCGGCTGCGCGGGGGGCGTCAGCGGGCTGGCCATCGCGCGTGAGCTGGCGGCCGCCCGCCCCGGCGCGCGGGTGCTGATGGTCGCGGTCGAGACCTGCACGCTGCTGTTCCGCATGGACCGGATGGACAAGGCCGACATCATCGCGACCGCGCTCTTCGGTGACGGGGCGGCGGCGGTGGTGCTGGCCTCGGACGCGCCCGGCGCTGCGGGCAGCGGGCCGGTGCTGGGCCGGGGGGCGCAGCATCTGTGGCCCGACACGCTCGACATCATGGGCTGGTCGGTGGACGACCGGGGGCTGGGGGTGATCTTCGACCGCTCGATCCCCGCCTTCGTCACCGCCGAGATCGCCGCCGCCATGGCCGCCCTCGCCCCTGCGCTTGGCGACACGCCGGTGGCGCGGATGGTCTGCCACCCCGGCGGCGCCAAGGTGGTGACGGCGCTCGAGGATGCGCTGGCGCTGCCGTCCGGCACGCTCGACGCCGAGCGCGCCGTGCTGCGCGAAGCGGGCAACATGTCCGCGCCGACGGTGCTGTTCGTGCTGGAACGGGTGCTGGCGCAGGGCGCGCGCGGGCGGCTGATGCTCGCGGCGCTGGGGCCGGGGTTCACCCTCTCGGCGATCCCGCTTGATGTCTGAGGGCGCGATGACCGACGCCTGGCCCTCGGCGCTGTTCATCGCCTTTCTGGTGGTCCAGCGGCTGGCCGAGCTGGCGATCGCCCGGCGCAACACCGCCCGGCTGCTGGCGCAGGGCGCGGTGGAACATGGCGCCGCGCATTACCCGCTGATCGTGGCGCTGCACGCAAGCTGGCTGGCCGCCATCGCGCTGTGGGGCTGGGGCGAGGCGGTGCGGCCGGTCTGGCTCGCGCTCTTCGCGGCGCTGCAACTCGCCCGGCTCTGGGTGCTGGCGAGCCTCGGGCCGCGCTGGACCACGCGGATCATCGTGCTGCCGCAGCCGCTGGTCGCGCGCGGGCCGTTCCGCTGGCTCAGACACCCCAACTATACCGTGGTGGTGGCCGAGATCGCCGTCGCGCCGATGGTGCTGGGGCTGGTCTGGGTGGCGGTGGTGTTCTCGATCCTGAACGCGCTGGTGCTGTGGGTGCGGATCCGGGCCGAGAACGCGGCCCTCGCCAGCCTGCGCCCGCTGGCCTAGGCTGGCCCCGTCGCCGCCACCAAAGGACGCCCCCATGCGCGAGATCCGCATCGCCGCCGCCGCCTATCCCATCGACTGGCAGGCCGACTTCGACGCCTACGCCGCCAAGATCACCGCCTGGGTCGAGGGCGCCGCCGACTGCGACCTGCTCGTCTTCCCCGAATACGGCGCTATGGAGCTGGCCGGCCTCGGCGGCCCCGCGGTGGCCGGCGACCTGCAGGCCAGCCTGCGCGAGGTCGCCCGCCACGAGCCCGCCCGCGACGCGCTGCACGCCCGCCTCGCGGCGGCGCACGGGGTCCATATCCTCTCCGCCTCGGGCCCGGCGTTCGCGGGGGACACGGTGCTGAACCGCGCCGTGCTGTTCGGCCCCGCGGGGCGGATCGGGCATCAGGACAAGCAGGTGATGACCCGCTTCGAGCGCGAGGAATGGCACGTCGCGGGCGCCCCCGGCCTGCGGGTGTTCGACACGCCCGTGGGGCGGCTCGGGGTCGCCATCTGCTACGATTCCGAGTTCCCGCTGATCGCCCGCCGGCTGGCCGAGGCGGGGGTGGAGATCCTGCTGGTGCCGAGCTGCACCGACACGGTGGCGGGGTTCAACCGGGTGCGGATCGGCGCCATGGCGCGGGCGCTGGAAAGCCAGTGCATCGTCGTCCACGCGCCGACCGTCGGCGCGGTCGACTGGAACCCGGCGCTGGACGAGAACCGCGGCCGGGCGGCGATCTATGCGCCGCCGGACGGGCTCTGGCCCGAGACCGGGATCCTGGCCGAGGGCGGCATGGACGCGCCCGGCTGGGTCAAGGCGACGGTCGATCTGGACCGCGTGGCCGAAAGCCGCCGGGACGGGCGGGTGCTGCCGTTCCGGCACTGGCCGGAAAGCGCCGTCGATCTGCTGGGCTGAGCGCGCCTAGTCGCGCAGCCGCGGCACCGTGTCATCCTCGGCCCCCGCGCTCGCCCGGGGCCGCAGCGCGGCAAAATCGAACAGCGCCGGGTCGGGCAGTTGCGAGGGCCGGATGTTGGTCAGCGCCCGGAACATCACCTGCCGGCGGCCGGGGCTGCGCGCCTCCCACTTGTCCAGAAGCTTCTTGACCTGCATCCGCTGCAACCCCTCCTGGCTGCCGCAGAGGTCGCAGGGGATCACCGGATAGTTCATCGCGCGGGCGAAGCGGTCGCAATCGGCCTCGGCCACGAAGGCGAGCGGGCGCAGCACGTTCAGGTCGCCCTCTTCGTTCAAGAGCTTCGGCGGCATCGCCGCCAGCCGCCCGCCGTGGAACAGGTTCATGAACAGCGTCTCGAGGATGTCGTCGCGGTGATGGCCGAGCACCACCGCGCTGCACCCCTCCTCGCGCGCGATGCGGTAGAGATTGCCGCGCCGCAGCCGTGAACACAGGCTGCAATAGGTGCGCCCCTCGGGCACCTTGGCCTTCACCACCGAATAGGTGTCCTGATACTCGATCCGGTGCGGCACCCCGCGCTCGGTCAGGAACTGCGGCAGAACGGTGGCCGGGAACCCCGGCTGGCCCTGGTCGAGGTTGCAGGCCAGCAGCTCGACCGGCAGCAGCCCCCGCCATTGCAGCTCGTGCAGCACGGCGAGCAGGGTGTAGCTGTCCTTGCCGCCCGACAGGCAGACCAGCCAGCGGTCGCCGGGCGTGACCATGTGATAGGTCTCGAGCGCGGCGCGCACCTCGCGCACCAGCCGCTTGCGCAGCTTGCGGAACTCGGTCGAGCTGGGGGCGCCGCGGAAGAGCGGGTGGATCTCGGTGTCGTCGGCGGCGTCGGTTCGGGGGTCGGCGGGGTCGTCGGTCAGGTCGTCGAGCATGAGGCGGTCCGGTCGGCGCCCGCACGGGGCTGGGTCATCAGGGGCTGGGTCATCAGGAGGAAACGCGGCGCGGGGTCAGAGGCCCCAGGCGTCGAACACGAACGTCAGCAGCGCGACCAGCGCCAGCCCGGCCAGCAGGACCAGCAGCAGCCCCGGCAGGACGCGGCGCGGCCCGCTCATCGTCCGGCCCTCTCGTGGCGGGCGGGCGGCACCGGGTCATAGCCCGACCCGCCCCACGGGTGGCAGCGCCCGATCCGGCGCAGCATCAGCGCGGTGCCGCGCAGCGCCCCGTGCCGTTCGAGCGCCTCGAGCGCGTAGACCGAGCAGGTCGGCTGGAACCGGCAGCCATGACCGATCCACGGGCTGAGCAGCAGGCGGTAGGCCCGCACCGGCAGCGCGACGATCCGTGCGGCGGGGGTCATGGCGCGCGGCGGGTGCCCCGTGCAGCGCCCCGCATCAGGGCCGGGCCCGGCGCTCATCGCCCGCCCCGGCGGCGCGGCGCGGCGCCCGGATCGCTCGCGGGCGAGGGCTCGGGGGCCGCATGAACGCGGCGCAGCGCCCCTTCGAGGTCGGCGCGGAGCAGCGCGAAGTCGCGGGAGACGGTCGCCTCGGGCCGGCCGACGAGGACATAGTCCCAGCCGGGCCGTGCCGCGTCGGGCAGAATCTCGCGCGCGAGCGCCCGCAGCCGGCGTTTGGCGCGGTTGCGGGCCACGGCGTTGCCGAGCTTCTTCGAGCAGGTGTAGCCCACCCGGACCATCGTCGCGGGGGTCGCGTCGCCCTCGGGGCGCTGGCGGGCTTGCAGCAGAAAGCCCGCCGTGCCCTGACGGCGGGCCGATGCGGCACGCAAAAAGTCGGCGCGCCGCGCAAGGGTGACGAGGGGCCGCCGCCCGGCCCCGGCGCCGCCCGCAGGGGCGGCGGACGGGTCAGGCGAGGCCCCGGCCAAGATCAGGCCGACAGGACCTTGCGGCCCTTGGCCCGGCGCGCGGCCAGAACCTTGCGGCCGCCCTTGGTGGCCATGCGGGCGCGGAACCCGTGCCGGCGCGCGCGAACCAGGTTCGACGGCTGGAAGGTGCGTTTCATCGTCGTGCTCCAACAGACATGGCGCGAGAGGCGCGGGGAAACCCCGCGCGAAACGCGCCGGTAATGCGAAGCCCGTCAGATAGGGGGGTGCGCCCGACGAGTCAACACGCAAACCGCGCGGGCCGCCCGCGAAAACGCGGGAAAAACCCTGCGCCGCGTAGGCTGGCGCGCCCTCGTTGCCCCGCGCGCGCCGATGCGGCAAGGTCGCTGTCAGGGAACCGTGCCAGTTCACGTTTGTTTGATTCCCCGTCCCTGTCCGACCAGGCCGCATTGCCTGAGCCGAGCGGGGCGAGATACGGAACGCCATGACCCTCAACAGCATTTCCGGCCGGTTTGCACTGCTGACGATCGTCTTCGTCCTGCTGGCGGAAGTCCTCATCCTCGTGCCCAGCGTCACCGGGTTCCGCCGCGACTACCTCGCCACCCGGCTCGAGCGGGCGCAGATCGCGAGCCTCGCGCTGCTGGCCACCGACGAATCGATCGCCGCCGATCTGGAGAGCGAGCTGCTCGAGAATGCAGGCGTCTTCAACGTGGTGCTGCGGCGCGACGACGTGCGCCAGCTGGTGCTGTCCTCGAAGCTGCCGCGGCCGATCTCGGCCACCTATGACCTGCGCGAGACCGGCTGGCCGCGGGCGGTGCGCGACACGCTGCACGACCTGGTCAACGCCCGGCCCGAGATCATCCGGGTGATCGGCCAGCCGGTGCGCCAGGCCGGGCAGCTGATCGAGATCACCATGGACACCGCGCCGATGCGGACCGCGATGATCGACTTCACCCTGCGGCTGCTGGCGGTGTCGGCGGCGTTCTCGGTCCTGACCGCGCTGCTTCTGAACCTCGCCACCCAGCGGCTGATCGTGGGACCGATCCGGCGGGTGATCGGGCACATGACGGCCTATGCCGCCTCGCCCGACGACAGCCGCACGATCATCACCCCCGCCGCGCGCATGGGCGAGGTCCGCGCGGCCGAGACGGCGCTGGCCGCCATGCAGCGCACCGTCACCGCCTCCCTCAAGCAGCGCGAGCGGCTGGCGCAGCTCGGGCAGGCGGTGGCCAAGATCAGCCACGACCTGCGGAACGTACTCTCGACCAGCCAGATCCTCGCCGACCGGCTCGAGAACAGCGCCGACCCGGCGGTGCGACGGGCGGCGCCGAAGCTCGTCGGCTCGATCAGCCGGGCGGTGAACCTGTGCGAGACGACGCTCGCCTTCGGCAAGGCCGAAGAGCCGCAGCCGACGCTGACGATCTTCAACCTCGCGCCGCTGGTGGCCGACGTGGTCGAGGCCGAGACGCTGGCCGCCGAGGCCGCGGGCGACGGGGGCGAGGTGGAGTTCCTGACCGACGTGCCGGCCGGGCTGCGCATCCGGGCCGACCGCGACCAGCTGTACCGGGTGCTCTCGAACCTCGCCCGCAACGCGCGGCAGGCGATCGCCGCGACGCGCCAGCCGGGCACGATCGAGCTGTCGGGGGCCGAAGACGAGACGCACTGGTGCATCCGGGTGGGCGACACCGGGCCGGGGCTGCCGAAGAAGGCGCTCGACCATCTGTTCCAGCCCTTCACCGGCGGCATCCGCAAGGGCGGCACCGGCCTCGGCCTCGCCATCGCCGCCGACCTCGTGCGCGGGCACGGCGGCAGCCTCGAGCTGGTGCGCAGTGATGCCGAGGGGACCGAGTTCCTGCTGCGTCTGCCGCGCGAGGTCGCCGCGGCGTAAGCGGCGGGTCCCCCGGCGCCGGTTGCGGGCGCGCGCGAGGAATATCGCAGGCCGGGTCGTTTTCCCCCTTGCAACCCCCCGCGCCCCGGCCTAGGTAGCCGCCCTACGACGGACCCGTAGCTCAGCTGGATAGAGCACCAGACTACGAATCTGGGGGTCGGGCGTTCGAATCGCTCCGGGTCCGCCATTTGAAACAAGGGCTTAGGCATCGCTGCCTTGGCCCTTTTTTCTTGCGGGCTACCACCGGGCTACCACCAAGTGACATTTCGCATGGCGACCGGCCGCCGCCGGGAGGGCCTTTACCGTCTTACACGTTGCGTTCGTGAAGCGGGAGAGTGATTCTGTCGGCGGGGTCTCGGTGCAGGGCGCGGGGCGCGACGGCCGGGCGGCAGTGACGGGCGCGGGCGGGCCGGGCACGCGTCTGCGCCGATCTTTTCGAGATCGCGCGATGTTGCGGCGGCGCCGTCGGTCAGATTGCAAGGGCGGCACGGCGCGGCAGGATCGGTGCGGCGGATCGGCCCGCCGGTTGGCGGCGGCGGGCGCGGGCAGGCCGGGAAACCGGCCACGCCGATCCGCCGGGTCGGTTTCAGGTCACAGCGAACGCGCGCGGCGTTCCGCTTCCCTGCCGGCGCCGTCTTGGGGCGTCACCGACCTAAGCCAGGGGCGCGGGCTGGCAGGGTCAGGCGGGTTTTGGATCGCAACCGTGGCGCGGCGTTGCCGCCCCGACGCGTCGCAGCACCTGCTGCACTTGCCGCACGCAGGATCATCGACGGCCGGCGGGGACGGCACGACGCAACAGCGCAAGGCAGCGCAAAGGCCGCGGATCGGTGGCGAGACGAAAGGGCGAACCACGGGCGGGGTCCCGGCGGCGGGTCGGCTGTGCCGCGGCCCTGCCGCAGGCCGGGAACGTAATGCACGGGCAGACAGGCCCGCCAGCCTTCCCGCACGCGGCCGGGGCCAGGCGACAAGCTGGAAACGGGACGGAGACGGGCGGGCTTATCAGGGCGCAGCGTCCTGCCCAGGCAGCCGCAGCCCGGCACCATGCCATAGGGGCGGGCAGAACGGGCACGGTTTCGGCGAAGTTGCCCTCGACCAACAGGCCCGTCCGGCCGCGACGGATCGCCCCGGAAAAGTACAAAGCGCCGGCGCTCTATCATCGGACCATGCCGCGGCGGTGAAGGGCGGCAGGGGCGCGACGTCAAAGCGCGCGCCGTGATCGTCACCCCCGGCCATCCAGTTCCTCCTCCACCATTTCGGAAACGGCCAGGTGCGCGGAACGCAGCGCGTCGTCGCAGGCCGTTTGCGCCTTTTCCATTTGCCGGCCGTCCAGGCGCAATTCGCGGGCCATCAGGTCGGGCAGCGCCTCCATGGCATCGCGCACCGCGCCGAACGCGGCCTCGAACCACCCGCGGGCGTCGTCGCGCCATACCAGCGCCTTGCGTTCGCGCGCAGCCGCCATGTGCTGCAATCCAAGTTCGATCAGCTTGCGCTGATCGGCCAGGGATAGCTTGCTATCAGCGGCGCCGGCGGATGCGCCGCCCAGCAGCGCCATTTGCAGTTGGGCGGCGGCATTGTCGCCGGCGACCCCCTGGGCGTCGTCGTCGGCCCGTTTGGCCGCCACCCAGGCATGGGCAACGGACAGGCGGAATTAATACGACCGGCCATTGGTGCCCGCCTCCTCGAAGGGCAAGCCTTGGCGCAGCCAGGCCGACAGGGTGGTTTGCGAAACGCCAAGGGCGGTTTCAAGCTGCGCCTTGTTAACCAGCGCATCGGGAACCCCGGGGGGCAGCGGGTGACGCGCGGCCAGGGCGGCCTCGTCGGCGCCAAGCGGGCGCAGAATTGGCCTTGCCACGGTCATTCAGCCCTCCAGCGCCCGCCAAGGTCGGCCCCGCAGCGGGGGCAACAAGAACAACCACAACCTAAACCGCAAGCGCAGGCTGCGGACCAAAACCTTCACGCATCGGGGCGCGAATTACCCCCGATGCGAAAGGTCCAGGAAGAACCTAGACCTGCCGGCGCGGCCCCCCTGGACCGCGCAGGAGGATCGGCCGGGGTGACTTGCCGGGGTCAGCCTGTCTAGCAGCAGGTGCCCGCGCCGGTAGACACAGTTTCCGACCTTGGGCAAGCTATAGCCTGGGACAAGCGATGTTGCCCCAAAATATCCTTGGTATGCCAACGGGGGTGAAAAACGGTGCAACACCGCGCAAGGCGGTAATCGGCAGGCGCGGATTGGCCAATCGACAGAAGGCAGTTGTGCTCCTGCGAAGGTCGGACAGGAGGCACAGGGAGGTCAGGGAAGCACTTTCCAATGCAATTATATTTTCCAAGCCATGAATAGCTTTCATGTGTTATGCTACCTCCCTAGCTTCCCCATACATCCCTGTAATAGATAGTATATAATAAAAACACTTAGATAGATTAAGTGACAGGAAGGCAAAACAGGGAAGGACAGGGAAGCGCGGGGATGCAACAGGCCGGATTTTTTCCGATTTCCATGCCGACCCCGCATATCTCGTCACTGCCGCCCACCGCCGGACGGCATTTCGGACCACCCGATTTCCCTTGCAGCGATGCTGTTGCAGGCACACCTGCGGCGGCGGCCCTATCCATATGCCCCGGCTTGCCGGGGCCAGAAAGCGCCTTCACCCCGGCTCGCCGGGGTGGCCGCATCATCATCGCATCGGGAAACGGACCAAGCGGGACGGATGGGGACAACCCTTCCGTGTCAGGACGGGGCGCGGGGCCAGGGCGGATGCGAAGGCTGGGACTGCGGCCGATGCCAGTTGAAGGACAGATGCCAGGGCGGATCGGTGCAGCGGCGAACAGGGGCGCCGGACGGGCTGATGGCAGGCTCATCAAGATACGCACCGGCTGCCATTGCGGTGCAGGACGGCGGGACAACACGGGGGCCGGCAGATGCGGGGCTGCCTCTTGCCACGGCAGCAGGATCGCACGCGCACGAACGAACCGTCACAGGACTCGACGCGAACCCATAAACCCCGCACCCGGTTTCATCGGCCGGACAACCGGCCCCGCTGTCCCCGCGTCAGGCGACCCTTAGGGCATTGCGCCAGCCTGACAATATCGCCTGCGATACCGCAGATTGCAGCACGGGCTGCGGGTTTGGAGTTGCAGGGCCAGGACGCAAGGCGGTGAACGGCAGGCGCGAATGCCGTTCAATTTTAGGCGCACGCTTTGGGACGGCGCCGGCTGCGGCAGGATCGTCCGACAGCCTGGCAGGCACGAAGATGGCGCGGCCCATCGGCAGTGACGGCCGCGGGCAGGCGGCATGTCAGCTTGGGCACCCAGTAGGGCACCGCGCCGGTCAAAGACCGCGGCGCCTGACGGGCGGCGACAGTGGCGCCAGATGCGGCGCCGTCGCGGCCGCGCGAAATGGCGGGCACAAGAGCGCAGCCCGCGAGTCGTGATCGCAGGTTCGCCCCGCGGCCCGGCGCGGGCCGCCGCCTGACGCTGGCCGGGGCTGCATTCGGGCAGGGGCGATCGTCGGAGTTGTCGTTGCACACATGGCCCGCCCCCCCATTTTGGCCGAGCAGCACCGGCGCGGCGGCCGCCAGGGCTGTAAGGACTAGATCGAGGCAGGACCGGCAGTGAAAGGCGTAAGGTGCTCCGGGCGGTTTCCCACCCCGGTGGCCCTGCAAAGCCGCGCGCTGGGCCTTGTGCAAGGCGCAGATTGTCCGAAGGTCCAGGGACGATCCGATGGCCGCGCGAACGGCAGGCGAGGCGCGCTCGCGCATCCCCAAGCCGACCAACGACCCGACGCTGCCCTGCGGCGGCGCAGCAAGTTCTTCCTGGTGGCCAGCCCCATCGTGTCGTCGCAGTCGGCCCAAAGCTGACGGTCGGGACCGGCCACTCGCTGCGCAGCAGCACGTCTTAGAGAAAATCAGGGGGAACGACATCGACTTTCTAGGTCTGAGCTTCAGACCAATAGAGATGGTCCCCGAAAATCGGACACTGACGGATGCTGTGACCCCCGATAACTCTTCCATCTGATGCTAGAGTCCGGCCCAATGAGAGGACCGGACATGAAGAGATC
>NZ_JBHMQU010000040.1:0-49311 GCF_042435015.1 Paracoccus panacisoli
CCGCGCCGACCAGATCACCGGCGCCTTCGACGACATCGAAATCATCGGCCTCGCCGCAAACCGAGGCGCAAGAATCGTCATCGATCATCACGCGGACGAGGTGAAGCTGATGCTGACCCGCCGTCGCGACAATCCGCTTGATCTGCGGGTCGTGGGACAACCGTGACCCCCTGAAGCGGACCCAATCCGGCGCGCCAAGCAAACTTTCACACTCATAAATTTCGATCTTGAAAGGAATCTGATCCGGCCCTAGCCTCATCCTCGGAGTGAGGAGGGGCCGGGGAGGGCCGCATCATCATGACCGGAATTGCCCGCCGGCGGAGTGCCTGCCGATGCTGAGGCCCAGCGCGCACGAGGACAGCTTCTGCCGCGACAACCTGCCAGAACCCGACACCTGGCCGGACCTTCTGCTGGACGGGTTCGACTATTCTGACCGGCTGAATGCCGCCGTCGAGCTGACCGACCGCATGGTCGAGCGCGGGTTCGGTGACCGGACCGCGCTGATCGGCAACGGACGTCGGCGCACCTACAAGGAGCTTGCCGACTGGACGAGCCGGCTGGCCCACGTGCTCGTCGATGACCTCGGGGTGCGGCCGGGCAACCGGGTGATGATCCGCTCGGCCAACAACCCGGCGATGGTGGCCTGCTGGTTGGCCGCGACCAAGGCTGGCGCCGTGGTTGTCAACACCATGCCGATGCTGCGGGCGGGCGAGCTGGCCGTCTATGTCGAGAAGGGTGAGATCACCCACGCCCTCTGCGACACACGGCTGATGGATGAGCTGGTCACCTGCGCCAAGCGCTCGCGCTTTCTCAAGACCGTCGCCGGGTTTGACGGGACCGAAAATCACGACGCCGAGCTGGACCGGCTCGCGCTGGAAAAGCCGGTGGCCTTCCGCGCGGTGGATACGGCGCAGGACGATGTGGCGCTGATGGCTTTCACATCGGGGTCCACCGGGGCGCCCAAGGCAACGCTGCATTTCCACCGCGACCTGCTGATCATCGCCGACGGCTATGCGGCCGAGGTGCTGGCGCCGACGCCCGAGGATGTGTTCGTGGGCAGCCCGCCGCTGGCCTTTACCTTCGGGCTGGGGGGGCTTGCGATCTTTCCTCTGCGATTCGGCGCGGCGGCGGCGCTGATCGAGCAGGCGACCCCGCCGAATCTTGTCGAGATAATCCAGAAATACCGCGCTACGGTCTGCTTTACCGCCCCCACCGCCTATCGCGCCATGATGCGCGAGATGGACGCGGGCGCCGACTTCTCGTCGCTGCGGGCGGCGGTCTCGGCCGGCGAGACTCTGCCCGCGCCGGTCTATGAGGAATGGCTCGCGCGGACCGGAAAGCCGATGCTGGACGGGATCGGCGCGACCGAGATGCTGCATATCTTCATCACTAACCGTTTCTCGGACCACAACCCGGCCTCGACCGGGCGGCCGGTCGGCGGCTACGAGGCCAGGGTGGTGGATGGGGACGGCGCCGAACTTCCGCGTGGCTCGGTCGGGCGGCTTGCGGTGCGCGGCCCCACCGGCTGCCGCTACCTCAATGGCGAGCGGCAGGAGGTCTATGTCCAGAATGGCTGGAACCTGTCGGGCGATGCCTTCTCGCAGGACGAGGCGGGATATTTCCACTTTGCCGCGCGCAGCGACGACATCATCCTGTCGGCCGGTTACAACATTGCCGGCCCCGAGGTCGAGGCGGCGCTGCTGGCCCATGAGGCGGTGCTGGAATGTGCGGTGATCGGCATTCCTGACGAGGACCGCGGCCAGATCGTCCAGGCGCACGTGGTCCTCGCGCCCGGCTGTCACGCCGGCCCGGACCTGGCCAAGCTCTTGCAGGCGCACGTCAAATCGGTGATCGCGCCCTACAAGTACCCGCGCTCGGTGGTGTTCTGCGAGACGCTGCCCAAGACCGAATCGGGCAAGTTGCAACGCTTCCGGTTGAAAGCCGGGACGGCGGGGAAGGCCGCGCAATGAAGGTGCTGTGTCTCGGCGGCGGCCCGGCGGGGCTCTACTTCGCCATTTCGATGAAACTGCGCGACCCCGCGCACGAGGTGACCGTGCTCGAGCGCAACCGCGCCAACGACACCTTCGGCTGGGGCGTGGTCCTGTCGGACGATGCGCTGTCGCGGATGCAGAAGAACGACCCCGTGTCGACCGACGCGATCCGCAGCCACTTCGCCTATTGGGACGACATCGCGGTGGTCAAGGACGGGGTGCGGACCGTCTCGGGCGGGCATGGCTTCGCGGGGATCGGGCGCAAGCAGATGCTGATCCTGCTGCAGGCCCGCGCCCGCGAGCTCGGTGTCGAGATGCGCTTCGAGACCGAGTTCGACAGCGCCGAGTCCTATCGCCGCGACTATGATCTGGTCGTCGCGTCGGACGGCATCAACTCGCGCGTCCGACAGGAATACTCCGAGGTGTTCCGCCCCGACATCGACACACGGCTGTGCAAGTTCATCTGGCTGGGGACTCACCAGAAATTCGACGATGCGTTCACCTTCATCTTTGAACGCACGCAGCATGGCTGGATGTGGGCGCATGTCTATCAGTTCGACGCCGACACCGCGACCTTCATCGTCGAGACCACCCAGGATGTCTGGGACGCGATGGGCTTTGAGGCGATGACCAAAGAGGAAACGGTGGAAACCTGCCGTCAGGTCTTTGCCGCGCATCTGGACGGCCACGACCTGATGTCGAACGCCAGCCATCTGCGCGGCTCGGCGGTGTGGATGAACTTTCCCCGGGTGATCTGCGAGACGTGGTACCACGAGAACGTGGTGCTGATGGGCGATGCGGCGGCGACCGGGCATTTCTCGATCGGCTCGGGGTCACGGCTGGCCTTCGACAGCGCCATCGCGCTGGCCGAATACCTGCACAGCGAACCGACGATGCAGGCCGCCTTCCAGCGCTATCAGGACGAGCGCCGGGTCGAGGTATTGCGCCTTCAGTCGGCGGCCCGCAACAGCCTCGAATGGTTCGAAGAGGTGGGGCGCTATCTCGATTTCGACCCCCAGCAATTCGCCTATTCGCTGCTGACCCGCAGCCAGCGGATCAGCCACGAGAACCTGCGCCTGCGCGACCCCGACTGGCTGCGGGGGGCCGAGGACTGGTTTCAGGCCCGGGCGGGCGGCGAGGCAGGGCGGGCACCGATGTTCGCCCCCTTTGCCCTGCGCGGGATGCGGCTGAAGAACCGCGTCGTCGTCTCGCCCATGGCGCAGTACAAGGCCAAGGATGGCACACCCACTGACTGGCACCTCGTCCATTACGGCGAACGCGCCAAGGGCGGCGCCGGGCTGGTCTACACCGAGATGACCTGCGTGTCGCCCGAAGGCCGCATCACCCCGGGCTGCCCCGGGCTTTACGCCCCAGAGCACGAGGCCGCCTGGCGGCGCATCGTCGATTTCGTCCATGCCGAGACGGACGCCCGGATCTGCTGCCAGATCGGCCATGCCGGGCGGAAAGGCTCGACCGGGCTCGGCTGGGACGGGATGGATGCGCCACTGGCCGACGGCAACTGGGAAACGCTCGGCCCCAGCGCCCTGCCGTGGGCCGCGGCCAACCCACCCCCGCGCGAGATGACCCGCGCCGACATGGACCGGGTCCGCGACGAGTTCGTGGCGGCGACCGAGATGGCTGCCCGCGCCGGCTTCGACATGGTCGAGCTGCACGCGGCACACGGCTATCTGCTGTCGTCCTTCATCTCCCCGGTGTCGAACCGGCGCACGGACGCCTATGGCGGCAGTCTGGACAACCGCTTGCGCTGGCCGCTCGAGGTTTTCCGGGAGATGCGGGCCGTGTGGCCCGAGGACCGGCCGATGGCGGTGCGGATTTCGGCCAGCGACTGGGTCGGCGAGGCGGGCGTGACTCCGGCCGAGGCGGTCGAGATCGCCCGTGCCTTTCACGAGGCCGGCGCCGACCTGATCGACGTGTCCGCCGGGCAGACCACGCCCGACGCCAGGCCGGTCTATGGGCGGATGTTCCAGACCCCGTTTTCCGACCGCATCCGCAACGAACTGGGCATCCCCACGATGGCGGTGGGCAACATCACCGAGGCCGATCAGGTGAACTCGATCCTGATGGCCGGGCGGGCTGATCTGGTGGCGCTCGCCCGGCCGCATCTGGCCGATCCCTACTGGACGCTGCACGCGGCGACTGCCCTCGGTGACGGGGGCACCACGTGGCCGCTGCCCTACCGCGCGGGCGGCGAACAGGCGCGGCGTCTGGCGCAAAAGGAACAGGAGGCGATCCGGGCATGACCGAGCTCGCCCGGCAACGCGTCCTCATCACCGGCGGCGGCACCGGAGTCGGCCGCGCGCTGGCGCTGGCCTTCGCGGGCGTGGGCGCCGAGGTCGTGGTCGCCGGACGCCGCGAAGCGCCGCTGGCCGAGGTGGCGGCCGCGGCACCGGGCATCCGCGCGGTGCCGGCGGACGTGACCGACGCGGCCAGCGTTAAGGCGCTGTTCGATGCGGCCGGTCCCTGCGGGATCGTGATCGCCAATGCTGGCGCGGCTACCAGCGCACCCTTCGCGCGCGTCACGCCCGAGGACTGGCAGGCGATGATGGCGGTGAACCTGACGGGCACCTTCCTCACCTTCCGCGAGGGGCTGGCGCGGATCGAGGGCTGGGGGCGACTGATCGCGGTCGCCTCGACCGCCGGGCTGAAAGGTTATTCCTACGTCGCCCACTACTGCGCGGCCAAGCACGGCGTCGTGGGGCTCGTTCGCGCACTGGCGCAGGAGGTGGCGCGAACCCCGGTCACCGTGAACGCGCTGTGTCCCGGGTTTCTCGACACCGAGATGACCGACCGGAGCGTGGCGACCATCGTGGACAGGACCGGCAAATCCGTCACCGAGGCCCGGGCAGCGCTGGCCGCAACCAACCCCCAGCGCCGGCTGATCGCCCCCGCCGAGGTCGCCGCTGCCGCCCTGTGGCTGTGTGCGCCTGGGTCCGAAGGCGTCAACGGCCAGACCATCGCCATCGACGGGGGCGAGACATGAGCGACGTGCAGGATATCCCCGTGAACGCTGCACCCGACGCGGCGCAGGACGAGGCGCTGGCCGTGCGGCGGCTCAAGTTGTGGATCCGCATGCTGGGCATCACCCGCACGGTGGAAAACCGTCTGCGCGATGCGCTGCGGGTCGATCACGACACCACCCTGCCGCGGTTCGACGTAATGGCCGCCCTGTGGCGCAACCGCGATGGACTGACCATGACCGAGCTGTCGCGGCTGCTGCTTGTCTCGAACGGCAATGCCACGGCGGTGGTTGACCGATTGGTGTCGGATGGGCTGGTGGCCCGCAGCCCCTGCGACGAGGACCGGCGCCGGGTCCGGGTCGCCCTGACCCCCGAAGGGCTGGCGCAGTTCGAGCGTGTGGCGGCAGATCACCGGGCGCTGATCGACCGGCTGTTTTCCGGGCTGACCGACGCCGACCTGGACGCGGCAAAGCTGCTGATGCGGCGCATGAAGGAGGATCTGCAGTGATCCGTCTGGCCGATTATACCCCACGCCACGTGCACTTCGAGGTAAGCGACCGCGTGGCGACCGTGCGGCTCGACCGGCCCGAACGGAAGAACCCGCTGACCTTCGACAGCTACGCCGAGCTGCGCGACCTGTTCCGGGCGATCGCCTATGCCGAGGACGTCGACGTGGTCGTGTTCGGCTCGAATGGCGGAAACTTCTCGTCCGGCGGGGATGTGCACGACATCATCGGGCCGCTGGTCGGGATGGACATGAAGGCGCTTCTGGCCTTCACCCGGATGACCGGCGACCTGGTCAAGGCGATGATCCACTGCGGCAAGCCGGTCATCGCGGCGGTGGACGGGATCTGCGTCGGTGCGGGGGCGATCATCGCCATGGCCTCGGACCTGCGGCTGGCAACGCCCGAGGCAAAATGCGCCTTCCTGTTCACGCGCGTCGGGCTGGCCGGCTGCGACATGGGGGCCTGCGCGATGCTGCCGCGGATCATCGGGCAGGGGAGGGCGGCCGAGCTGCTGTATACCGGGCGGGCGATGGGCGCCGACGAGGGCACCGCCTGGGGATTCTGGAACGCCGTCCATCCCGCAAGTGCGCTCGAGGCCCAGGCGCAGGCACTGGCCCGCCGCATCGCGGCCGGCCCGACCTTTGCGCACGGGATCACCAAGACGCAGCTGAACCAGGAATGGAACATGAGCCTTGACCAGGCCATCGAGGCCGAAGCGCAGGCGCAGGCGATCTGCATGCAGACCCGAGACTTCGAGCGCGCTTACCGGGCGTTTGTGGCCAAGGACAAGCCGGTGTTCCAGGGGGATTGATCGCCGGACCGGGGCGCTGCCCCGGACCCCGGGATATTTGGGCAGGGAAGATGGACCAAAGTTTTCTCGACTGGCCTTTTTTCGACGATCGCCATCGCGCCCTCGCGGCCGAGGTCGAGACGTGGGCCGCGACGCATCTGCCCGTGGATCACGGCGATGTGGACGACGCGTGCCGCGGGCTGGTCGCGGGGCTGGGCAAGGCCGGGCTGCTGCGTCCCACCGGCGCGTCCGAGGGTGAGGCGCTGGACGTGCGCAGCCTGTGCCTGATCCGAGAGACGCTGGCCCGCCACGACGGGCTGGCCGATTTCGCCTTTGCCATGCAGGGCCTCGGCATGGGGGCGGTCAGCCTGTTCGGCACGCCGGACCAGCGCGCGTGGCTGGATCGTACCCGCACCGGCGGGGCGATCGCCGGGTTCGCCCTGACCGAGCCGGGGGCCGGGTCGGACGTCGCCCGCACCGCCACCACCGCGCGGCGCGACGGTGACGCCTGGGTGCTCGACGGCGAAAAGACCTATATCTCGAATGGGGGCATTGCGGACGTCTACGTGGTGTTCGCCCGCACCGGCGAGGCGCCCGGGGCCAAGGGGCTGTCGGCCTTCCTGTTGCCGGCCGAAACGCCGGGCCTGTCGGTCGCCTCGCGGATCGAGGTGATGGCGCCGCACCCGCTGGCCCATCTGCGGCTCGACGGCGTTCGGCTGCCGTCCGGGGCGCTGATCGGAGAGGCGGGGGCGGGGTTCAAGGTTGCCATGTCGGTGCTCGACGTGTTCCGCGCCACGGTGGGGGCGGCGGCGCTGGGGTTCGCGCGCCGCGCGCTGGACGAGGCGGTGGCGCGGGTGCGCCGTCCGCGCGCCGGTGGCAGAACGCTGGCCGAGCACCAGATCGTGCAGGGCCATGTTGCTGACATGGCGCTTGAGATCGATGCTGCCGCACTGCTCGTCTATCGCGCCGCCTGGACCAAGGACCGCGGCGCCGCGCGGGTCAGCCGCGAGGCCGCCATGGCCAAGCTGTACGCCACCGAGGCTGCACAGCGGGTGATCGACACCGCGCTGCAGCTGCACGGCGGCGACGGGGTGCGAGTGGGCGAGCCGGTCGAGGCGCTCTATCGCGAGATCCGGGCGCTGCGGATTTATGAGGGGGCCAGCGACGTGCAGCGCATCGTCATCGCGCGCGCCGTCCTGGACCGGGCTTGAGAGAGGGGGAAATTGAGACCATGACCGACGATCTGCAGGGCGGCATCACCCGCAACGGTGAGGCGTATGACGGGCGCGAGTTGAACATCCTCGGGCAGCGCTATTTTCCCAAGGCGAGCTGTGCGGCAAGCTTTGCCTTCGAGACGAACAGCGATCCCGGCCAGTTCGTGCCGGTCCACATCCACCCGACCCAGGACGAGTTCATCCTGGTGCAGGAGGGCCAGCTCGAACTGAAGCTCGACGGGAAGTGGAGCACGGCGCGGGCGGGAGATCTGGTGCGGATGCCGCGCGGCGTGCCGCACGGCTATTTCAACAAGTCAGACCGGCCGGCGCGTGCGCTCTTCTGGGTCTCGCCCGCCGGGCAACTCGAGGCGTTGTTCCACCGGCTGCACGACATGACCGACGTCGAGGAGGTGGTACGGGTGAGCGCCGCACATGAGGTGGACTTCCTGCCGCCCGAGGCGAACGACTGATGGTGTATCGCCGCGCGATCCCGGTCGAGTTCGGCCACTGCGATCCGGCAGGGATCGTGTTCTATCCGCGTTACCTCGAGTTCACCAACTCGGTGATCGAACAGTTCTTCGCCGAGGCGGTCGGACATTCGTTCCGGCGCATCGTGATGGAGGAGGGCGCCGGGGTGCCTACCCGCCATCTCGAGGCGGATTACCGCGCCCCGTCGCGGTTGGGCGACGTGCTCGATTTCACCCTGCGGGTGGCGCGGCTGGGGCGGTCAAGCGTGACCTTCACCATCGAGGGCGGCGCGGACGGCGCGGTGCGCTTCGTGGCCACGCCGACGCTGGTGTGGGTTGCCCCCGGTGGCCAGCCCGCACCCTGGCCCGAGGCAATCCGCACCCGGCTGGCGGCCTATCACCAGCCGGACAACCGGGGCGCAGAGCAGAAGGAGCCCGCCCATGACCCATGAACGGCTGCACCCCAGGGGCTGGAAGGCGCCGCGCGGTTATGCCCACGGCATTGCCGCGACCGGGCGGCTGATCTTTACCGGCGGCATGATCGGCTGGAACGGACAGCAGGAGTTCGAGACCGACGATTTCGTGGAGCAAGCCGAATTGGCCCTGCGCGGGATCGTCGCGGTGCTGGCCGAAGCCGGGGCAGGGCCCGAGCACCTCGTCCGGCTGACCTGGTATGTGACCTCGCGGCAGGAATATCTCGACAACCTCAAGGGGTTGGGTGAGGTCTATGGGCGTGTGCTGGGGCGGAACTACCCGGCAATGGCCCTGGTACAGGTGGTGGCGCTGGTCGAGGAACGGGCGAAGATCGAGATCGAAGCCACCGCCGTGGTGCCGGCATGAGCAGGGGCAGTGGCGAGTCGATTGTGGGGGGACGACCCGCCCGCTAGCGTCGGGCAGGGTCACGAGCGAGGGGAGGCGCGCATGACCAGAACACGCGAGAATTACCGCGAGGACGTCGCGGGCCGGGCCAACGTCGAGGACACGCCCGAGCTGCTGGCCTATTACGACGAACTCGAGCGTCTCGACGCCGGCGCGCTGTGGACCGTCGCCAACAAGATCGAGCCGTGGCAGCCGCAATCGGCCAGCGTTCCGGTGCTGTGGCGTTATGCCGACCTGCGCGCCCACGTCCTGCGCTCGGTCGAGCTGGTGACGCCGGAGAAGGCGGGGCGGCGGGTGGTCTATCTCAACAACCCCGGCCGGCAGGACGTGGCGGCGGCGGTCGGCTGGCTCTATTCCGGGCTTCAGGTGATGCACCCGGGAGAGGTCGCCTCGGCGCACGCGCATTCCGCCTCGGCGCTGCGGTTCATCATGGAGGGGTCGGGCGCCTATACCATCGTCGACGGCCACAAGATGACGCTGGGCGCCAACGATTTCGTGCTGACCCCGAATGGGACGTGGCACGAGCACGGCGTGGACGGCGACGGCAGCCCCTGCATCTGGCAGGACGGGCTGGACATCCCGCTGGTCAACGCGCTCGAGGCGAATTTCTACGTCGTCCATCCCGACATGAACCAGGCTGTGGGGCATCCGGTCGACGACATGCCCGCCGCCTGGGGCAACCCCGGCCTGCGCCCGCATGGCGCGGACTGGCAGCGCGGCTATTCGCCCTGCTTCAAGTACCAGTGGGGCCAACCTACGAGGCGCTGGGCCGGTATGCCGCGACCACCGCCGGATCGGCCTTCGACGGGGTGATGATGGATTACGTGAACCCGGTCACCGGCGGGCCGGTGATGCAGACCATCGGCGCCTCGATGCAGATGCTGCGGCCGGGAGAGGCGACCCGCGCCCACCGCCACACCGGCAGCGTGCTGTACCAGTGCGCCAGGGGCCGCGGCCATTCGATCATCAACGGGCGCCGCTTCGACTGGCAGGAACGAGACATCTTCTGCGTGCCGTCCTGGGCGTGGCACGAACACGCCAACGGATCCGCGTCCGAGGACGCCTGCCTGTTCTCGTTCAATGACATGCCGGTGATGCGCGTCCTCGGGCTGTACCGCGAAGAGGCGCTGGCCGACACCGACGGCCACCAGCCCGTGCTGGCATAGGGAGAAAGCCATGCGTCTGGTAACCTACCGCAGCACCGTCGAGGACGCCGCCCGGCTGGGGGTGATCGACGGTGATCTGGTGATCGACGTCGCGGCCCTGGGCCACATGGCCGGGGTGCCAATGCCGGGGGCGATGCTGGCCCTGATCGATGCCGGGCCGGTGGCGCTGGACCGGCTGGCCGAGCTGCTGGACAACCTGCGCGACCGGCTGGACCCCGGCGTGGCGGTGCCGCTGGTCAACGTGCAGCTGCTGGCCCCGATCCCGCGGCCGCGGAAGAACATCTTCGGCATCGGGCTGAACTATGTTGAACACGTCGCGGAATCGGCGCGGACGCTGGACACGGCCAGGGACCTGCCGAAGCAGCCGGTGATCTTTTCCAAGCCCCCCACCGCCGTGATCGGGCCGGGCGAGCCGATCCGGCACGACGCCGCCCTCACCCAACAGCTCGACTGGGAGGTGGAGCTTGCCTGCATCATCGGCCGCACCGCCCGCCGCGTGGCCGAGGCGGACGCCTTGTCCCACGTCTTCGGCTACAGCGTGATGATCGACGTCTCGGCTCGCGACAATCGCCGGGCGGGGCAGTGGATCTATTCCAAGGGGATGGACAGCTTCGCCCCCTTCGGCCCCTGCATCGTCACCGCCGACGAGATCCCCGACCCGCAGGTGCTGGACCTGTGGCTGACCAAGAACGGCGAGGAGAAGCAGCGGTCGAACACCCGGCACATGCTGTTCAAGGTGGCGACACTGATCGCCGACATCTCGGCCGGGATCACGCTGGAACCCGGCGACATCATCGCCACCGGCACGCCAGAGGGCGTCGGCGCCGGCCGCGATCCGCAGGAATGGATGTGGCCCGGCGACGTGATCGAGGCGACCGTCGCGGGCATCGGCACCATCCGCCACCCCGTCGTGGCGGTCTGACCATCGGGCCGGGCCGCGCGCCCGGTCCCACCCATGACCGGGACAACCCGGCGCCATCAACCCAACGGGAGGAACCACCACCATGACCCTGACCATCACCAAGCGCGGCCTGCTGGCCGCCTTCGCCGGGACCGCCGCGCTGGCCGCCCTGCCGGCCCTGGCGCAGGACGCCAAGCCGGTCACCATCGGCGTCATCACCACGCTGAGCACGCCCGCCGGCTATATCGGCGAGGACGTGCGCGACGCGATCCAGCTGGCCGTCGACCAGGAGGGCGGCAAGCTGGGCGGCGTCCCCGTCACCCTGCGGGTCGAGGACGACACGCTGAAGCCCGCGAACGGCAAGCAGATCGCCGACAAGATGGCCGCCGACGGCGTCAAGGTGGTGACCGGGATCATCTTCTCGAACGTGCTGGCGGCGGTGCAGCCGTCGATCATCGACGCGGGCGGGTTCTACATCTCGTCCAATGCCGGCCCGTCGCCCTTTGCCGGCGAGAAGTGCAACCCCAACTATTTCGTGGCCTCCTACCAGAACGACGCCTTCCACGAGGCCGCGGGCCTCGGCGCCAACGAGCTGGGCTACAAGAAGATGGCGATCCTGGCGCCGAACTATCAGGCCGGGCGCGACGCGCTCGAAGGATTCAAGCGCACCTACAAGGGCGAGATCGCCGGCGAGATCTACACCAAGCTGGACCAGACCGACTTCTCGGTCGAGCTGGCGCGGATCAAGTCGATGGGGGTCGATGCGATCTACCAGTTCCACCCCGGCGGGGCGGGCATCAACTTCGCCAAGCAATATGCCAATTCGGGCCTCAAGGGCACGGTGCCGATGATCCTGCCGTCCTTTTCGATGGATGCGCGGATGATCGACGCGACCGGCGACGCGGCGGACGGGGTCTATGCCTCGGCCCTGTGGACGACCGAGACCGACAACCCGACCTCGAAGGCGTTCGTCGAGGCGTTCCGCAAGGCCTATGGCCGCGACCCGACCACCTATGCCGCGCAGGCCTATGACACCGCGCACCTGATCGGCACCGGGCTGGCCGCGACCGGGGGCGACATGGCCAAGGCCGACGACTTCCGCGCCGCCCTGCGCGAAGGCAAGTTCGACAGCGTCCGCGGCAAGTTCAAGATGGGCGCCAACCAGCACCCGGTGCAGGACTATTTCCTGACGAAGTTCGAGAAGAACGCCGACGGCAAGATCGTCCAGAACGTGGTCAATGCGGTCGCCACCGATCACGTCGATCACTACGCCGCCAACTGCAAGATGAACTGAGCCCCGCAGCGGGCGCGCCCCTGGCGCGCCCCTCGGCCGGCCGGAGGTGCGATGCTGCTATTCGTCGAACAGGTGCTGAACGGCCTGCAATATGGCGCGATGCTGTTCATGCTGGCCTCGGGGCTGACGCTGATCTTCGGGATCATGGGGGTCATCAACCTGACCCACGGCGCCTTCTACATGGTCGGCGCCTATTGCGCCGCCTTCGCGATTCTCGGGACCGGCAGCTTCCTGGTCGGGATGGCGGCGGCGATCATCGGCGCCGGGCTTTACGCCGTCGCGGTCGAGCTGGCGGTGATCCAGTGGCTTTACCGGCGCGACCACCTGTATCAGGTGCTGGCGACGCTGGGGCTGATCCTGTTCACCAACGAGGCGGTGGCGATGATCTTCGGCCGCCAACCGCCCTTCGTCGACATCCCGCCGGCCCTGTCGGGGACGCTGCGGGTGCTGCCGGGGCTCGACTATCCGGTGATGCGGCTGGCCTTCATCGCCGTTGGCGCCGCGGTCGCGGTCGGGCTGTGGTTCCTCGTCAACCGGACCCGCGTGGGGATGCTGATCCGCGCCGGCGCCGACGACCGCGAGATGGTCGATGCGCTGGGCGTGGACGTGAAGCGGCTCTACACCATCCTGTTCGGGCTGGGCGGCGCGCTGTGCGGGCTGGCCGGCGTCATGGCCGCCCCGCTGCTGGCGATCGAGGTGGGGATGGGCGAACGCGTCCTCATCACCACCTTCGTGGTGATCGTGATCGGCGGCGTCGGATCGATCCGGGGGGCGCTGGTCGGCGCGCTGCTCGTCGGGATGGTCGACAGCCTCGGCCGCGCCTACCTGCCGCAGATCATGCAGATGATGCTGCCGCCCTCGGTCGCCGACACGCTGTCGGCGGGGCTGGTGTCGGCCAGCATCTACGTGCTGATGGCGATCGTCCTGGTGTTCCGCCCGCTGGGCCTCGTTCCGGCGCGGAGCTGACCCGATGACCAGCCGCAGCCTCGTCATCCTGATCGGCCTTGCCCTGCTGACGCTGGTCCCGCCGGTCGCCGGCGCGCTGGGGATGCCCGCCCTGCAGGGCACCGCCACCCGCATCGTCATCTATGCCATCGCCGCGGTCAGCCTGGACCTGATCCTCGGCTATGGGGCGATGGTCAGCTTTGGCCACGCAATGTTCTTCGGCCTGGGCGGCTATGCGGTCGCCATCGTCGCCTATCACACCAACATGGGCCAGCCGCTCTGGGGGTGGGAGGGGACCAACGCCGCGCTGATCGTCTGGCCGCTGGCGCTGGCCGCCTGCGGGCTGCTGGCGGTGGTCACCGGTTGGTTCGCGCTCAAGACCGCGGGGGTGCAGTTCATCATGATCACCCTCGCCTTCGCGCAGATGGTGTTCTTCATCCTCGTGTCGCTGCAGATGTACGGGGGCGACGACGGGCTGATGATGGACGCCCGCAACGCCCTGCCGCTGATCGACCTGACCGACAACCGCACCTTCTACTACGTCTGCCTGGCGGTGCTGGTCGGGTGGACCGCGCTCTGCGCCTCGATCGTCAACTCGCGCTTCGGGCTGGTCTTCCAGGCCCTGCGCCAGTCCGAGCGGCGGGCGGTGAACCTCGGGATCCGGCCGCTGCATTTCCGCCTGACCGGGTTCGTGCTGTCGGCGCTGGGCACCGGCATGGCCGGCATCCTGTGGGCCAACTACGCGCTGTTCGTCACCCCCGACATGGCCGCCTGGTCCAAGTCGGGCGAGTTCATGGCGATGGTGGTGCTGGGCGGCCTCGGCACGCTGATCGGGCCGATCGCCGGGGCGGCGGTGTTCATCCTGCTGGAACAGCTGCTGGCCGGCTGGACCGAGCACTGGATGATCATCATGGGCCCGATCCTGACGCTGATCGCGCTGTTCGGGCAGCGGGGGCTGCTTGGCCGCTGGGTGGGGGGGCGCCGTGGCTGATCCGATCCTGTCCATCCAGGTGCTTCGCAAGGCGTTCGGCGCGCTGGTCGCCACCGACGGCGTTAGCCTCGACGTGCGGCCGGGCGAGCTGCACGCGCTGATCGGGCCGAACGGCGCCGGCAAGTCGACGCTGATCGCGCAGATCTGCGGCGACCTGCGCCCCGACGCCGGCCGGATCGCCTTTGCCGGCGAGGACATCACCGCGCTGCCCGCGCATCTGCGCGCCCGCCGCGGCCTCGGCCGGTCGTTCCAGATCACCCAGCTCTGCCCCGACTTCACCGCGCTGGAAAACGTGCTGCTGTCGCTCGAGGCGATGAACGGCGGCTCGCCCGACATCTTCTCGAACCCGCGCCGCAACGCCGCGAACGTCGCCGCCGCGCGCGGCTGGCTGGACCGCGCGGGGCTCGCCGGGTTCGAGGACCGGGTCGTGGCACGCCTCGCCCACGGCCAGCGCCGGCAGCTGGAAATCGCGGTGGCGCTGGCCCGCGCTCCGCGGCTGCTTCTGCTGGACGAGCCGATGGCCGGCATGGGCCCCGAGGAATCGGCCGCCCTGACCGCGCTGCTGCAGGGTCTCAAGGGCGACTACCCGATCCTGCTGGTCGAACACGACATGGACGCGGTGTTCGCGCTGGCCGACCGGATCAGCGTGCTGGTCTATGGCCGGGTGATCTTCACCGGCACCCCTGCCGAGATCCGTGCCCACCCCGAGGTCCGCGCCGCCTATCTGGGAGAGGAAGCCTGATGCTGCGTCTTGAAGGGGTCGAGGGCGGATACGGTCAGGGCCGGGTGCTGTTCGGCATGGACCTTGCGGCCGAGGCCGGGCAGGTCGTGTCGCTGATCGGACGCAACGGCATGGGCAAGACGACCACGGTGCGGACGATCATGGGGCTGATGCGCCCCTCGGCCGGGGCGATCAGCTTCGAGGGGCGGCCGATCATCCGGCTGGCGCCGAACGCCATCGCCCGGCTGGGGCTGGGGCTGGTCCCCGAGGGGCGGCGGGTGTTTCCGTCCCTGACCGTCGAGGAGAACCTGGTCGCCACCGCGCGCCCCGGCCCGTGGACGCTGGCCCGCGTGGCCGGCCTGTTCCCGCGGCTGGGCGAGCGGCGCCGGCAGTCGGCGCGGACGCTGTCGGGGGGCGAGCAGCAGATGCTGGCGGTCGGGCGGGCGCTGATGACCAACCCGCGGCTGCTGATCCTCGACGAGGCGACCGAGGGGTTGGCGCCGCTGATCCGGGCCGAGATCTGGCGCTGCCTGCACGAGCTCAAGGGCCTGGGCCAGACCATCCTGGTGATCGACAAGAACCTGGCCGAGATGGCCAGCCTGGTCGATCGCCACAACATCGTGGACAAGGGCCGGGTGGTCTGGACGGGCACGCCGGCGCAGATGGCCGCCGACCCGGACCTCGCGCATCGATACCTGGGGATCTGAGATGACCGACGACCGCACACGCTGGACCGCCGCCGTGGCGCAGATCGCCTCGGTCCCCGACGACGCCACCGCCTCGGCGGTGCGCGCGGCCGACGCGATCCGCACCGCCGCCGGGCAGGGCGCCCGGCTGATCGTCTTCCCCGAGGCGTTCCTCGGCGGCTATCCCAAGGGCGCGTCCTTCGGCGCCCCGATCGGGATGCGCCGCCCCGAGGGGCGCGAGGCGTTCCTGCGCTATCACCGCGCGGCGATCGACCTGCCCGGCCCCGAGACCGCCCTGATCGCCGAGGCCACCGCCGCCACCGGCACCGTCGTCGTCATCGGCTGCATCGAGCGTGACGGCGGCACGCTCTACTGCACCGCGCTGATCTTCGAGGGGGCGCGCGGACTCGTCGCCAAGCACCGCAAGCTGATGCCCACGGCGGGCGAGCGGCTGATCTGGGGGTTCGGCGACGGCTCGACCATGCCGGTGGTGGACACGCCGCTCGGCCGCGTCGGCGCGGTGATCTGCTGGGAGAACTACATGCCCATGCTGCGGATGCACATGTATGCCCAGGGCGTGCAGATCTACTGCGCGCCCACCGCCGACGACCGCGACACCTGGGTGCCCTCGATGCAGCACGTCGCGCTCGAGGGGCGGTGCTATGTGCTGACCGCCTGCCAGCACATCACCCGCGGCGCCTATCCCGAGGACCATGAATCGGCGCTGGGGGACGATCCGGCGACGGTGATGATGCGCGGCGGCTCGGCGATCATCGACCCGCTGGGGCGGGTGCTGGCCGGGCCGGATTTCTCGGGCGAGACGATCCTCTATGCCGAGATCGACCCCGCTCAGATCCTGCGCGGCAAGTTCGATTTCGACGTGGCGGGCCACTATGCGCGGCCCGACGTGTTCCGGCTGACGGTGGACACCCGGCCGCGCCCGGCCGTCGTGACCGAGGGGTGAGGCGCCGGCCTCACGCGCCTCCGCCTCACCCCGCAGCGCCTAGCCCACCACGACATCGCCGTAATCGCGGTGGGTGGCATAGAACCGCTGCATGAAGCTGCAGCGCAGCACCGCGTAATACCATGTCCCAGGCCGGTGGGGCTGAACTTGACTGCGACGACACTGCCCGACCGTTGCAGAGGACCGTCCAGCCAGCGGTCGCAGACGAACGATTTCGCTCAAAGCCAGAATCCCGTCAGTGCAGCCCGAACTCGGCCATCAGGCGGCGGCGCATCTCGACGAAGCGGGGTTCGCTGCGGTCGCGTGGGCGTGCGAGGTCGACGTCGATCAACCGCGGCACCGCGCCCTTCTCTTTCGGCAGCACCAGCACCCGGTCGGCGAGATAGATCGCCTCCTCGAGGTCATGGGTGACGAGGATCAGGGTCACGCCTTCCTCGCGCCAGATGCGGGCAAGCTCCTCCTGCATGGTCAGCTTGGTCATCGCGTCGAGCGCGCCGAGCGGTTCGTCGAGCAGCAGGATTTCCGGCTGCACGGTGAGCGCGCGGGCGATGCCCACCCGCTGCGCCATGCCGCCCGACAGCTGGCGGGGATAGGCGTCCGCGAACTCGGCCAGGCCCACGAGCTGGATGTAACGGCGGGCGCGCGCTTCGGCCTCGGAACGGGGCACGCCGCGGACCGTCAGGCCGAAGGACACATTGCCCAGAACCGTCAGCCAGGGCAGCAGGCGCGGCTCCTGGAAGATGATCGACCGTTCGGTGCCGACGCCCCTGACCTCTTGCCCGTCGATCAGCACCCCGCCGCTGTCGGGCGTCTCTAGCCCCGCCAGCACCCGCAGCAGCGTGGTCTTGCCGCAGCCCGAGGGGCCGACGATGGCCAGCGCCTCTCCCCCCCGGATGTCGAGCGAAAGGTTGCGCAGCACGTTCAGGCGCTGGCCGTTCAGCGCGAAGGATTTGGAGAGGGCACGAACCTTGACCTCTCCGCGGCGGATGAATGCGTCCACAGTCATGACTTTGCCTCAGTTCGGGGTCGGGCGTCGCCCGTCACGTAAAGGATGTCCTTGGCCTTGAGCTGGCCGGGCTTCACGGCGCCCTCGCGTTCCAGCACGTCGATCCAGAACTGGATGTCGTGATCGACCGCCAACCCGCCCTTGCGCACGCCGTAGCCGGCAAAGTACTGCGCCACGTCGGCATTCTCGCCGCGTTCGGCCAGGACGCGGGCGAAGATCTGGCGCGTTTCCGCGATGTGGTCGCGGGCGTAGTCCAGCGCCCGGGCCGATTGTTCGACGAAGATCCGGGCCTCTTCGGGATGCGCCGCGATCCAGTCGCGCCGCAGGACGACGAAGCCGCCCGCGATCTCGCCCAGGACGTCGGTGTCGTCGAACACCGCGCGCAGGCCGCCGTTCCGCAGCGCCGCCCCGGTGAACGTGGTCTGCCAGTAGCCGAATGCCGAGACATCGACCTGGCCCGAGCGCAGGACCTGTTCCAGTTGCGGTCCCGGCACGACGATCAGGTTGGCGCTGTCCTCGGGCAGCCCCTTCTGGTGCAGCGCCTCGCGCACGACATAGTCGAGGTGCGCGCCGAGCGTGTTGACCGCGATGGTCTTGCCGACGATGTCCGTGACGCTTTTAATCGGGCTGTCATCGCGCACGTAGAAGACCGACTGCGCGTCGTCGTTGATCCCGTTCGAGGGATAGGCGGCGACGAAATCGTTGCCGGCGGCGATGGAGTTCAGGACGGCAGCCGTCGCGGCCGAGCCGATTTCCACGCTGCCCCCGGCCAGCGCCACCAGCGACGCCGGCCCGCCCTGGGCGTAGCCGACGTTCTCGAAGGTGATGCCGGTGCCGTCGAAGTAGCCGAGCTCGTCGGCCAGCTCGAAGGCCGAGAGGCCGCCCTGGCTGGAGAGGTAGCGGAGGTTCACATCGGCCCAGGCGGGCGAGAGGGTGAGGGCCAGCGCGGTCGAAGCCGCGAGGATGCGGAGGGTGGTGATCATGGTCGTGGTCCTTTGGTCGAGAGGGGAGGAGAGGGTCAGTTCGTCACGTCGGCCCAGCGGCAGAGCCGCCGTTGCAGCGCGACGAGGGCCGCGTTGGCCGACAGGCCGAGCAGCGCGAGCAGCAGGATCGCCGCGAACATCTGCGGGATCTGGAAGTTGTACTGGGCGTTCATCACCTGGAACCCGAGGCCCTTGTTCGCGCCGATCATCTCGGCCGCGATGAGCAGCAGCAGCGCCGTCGTCGCCGACAGGCGCAGCCCGACGAAGATCGCGGGCACGGCGGCGGGCAGGACGACCCGGCGGAACGTCGTCAGGCGCGAGGCGCCGAAGGTGGCGGCCATCTCGATCAGCTTGCGGTCCACCTCCTTGACCCCGCCGATGGTCGCGAGGAGCAGCGGGAACAGCGTTGCCCAGAAGATCACGAAGATCTTGGACGTCTCGCCCAGCCCCAGAAGCAGGATGAACACCGGATAGAGCGCGAGCGCCGAGGTCTGGCGGAAGAACTGCAGGATCGGGTCCAGCGCCTCTTCGAGGGCGCGGATCTGGCCCATGAACAGGCCCAGCGGGATGGCGACGGCGACAGCGGCGGCAAAGGCGATGCCCGACCGCTGCAGGCTGATCGCGATGTCGTCGAGAAGCGTTCCGCCGACCACGCCGGTCCAGGTGGCGGCGATGATCCTGTCGAGCGGCGGGAAGATCGTCGGATTGATCCAGCCGTGGGTCGAGCCGACCTGCCAGAGGGCGAGGAAGGCGGCGACCAGCCCGAACCGGCGCACCGCGACGGCGGCACCGGCCGCCCCGCGGCGCAGCAAGGCCGCGCCGAGGGTGGCCGACCCAGCGGCCGGGAGAGCGGAGTCATCGAGGCTTTGGTAGGTCATGGCTCACTCCGCGGCATGGGTGGTGCGGCGCAGGGCCGCCCAGCGGGTTTCGGGGAACGGCAGGCCGAGGTTCTCGCGCAGGGTCCGCCCTTCATAGGCGGTGCGGAACAGGCCGCGGCGCTGCAGCTCGGGGATCACGAGGTCCACGAAATCGGTCAGCCCGGTCGGCAGCCACGGCGGCAGGATGTTGAAGCCGTCGGCGCCTTCGTTCGTGAACCACGTCTCCAGCGTATCGACGATCTGCGTCGGCGTGCCGACCACGGTGAAATGCCCGCGGGCGCTCGCAACCCACTGATAGAGCTGGCGGATGGAGAAGTCGTTCTCGTCCGCGATCTGCCGGATCAGGGCCTGGCGCGACTTCATGCCCTCGGTCGGAGGCACGGGCGGCAGGGGCCCGTCGAGGTCCACCCCCGTCAGGTCGAGCGTGCCGCCCGTCAGCCCCCTGATCAACGCGATGCCGTCCTCTTCCAGGATCAGGCTGGTGAGGCGCTCGTATTTCTCGCGCGCCTCTTCCTCCGTCCGGCCGACGAACGGCGAGACGCCGGGCATGATCAGGATGTGGTCGGGGTTGCGGCCGAGGCCCCGCGCCCGGGCCTTGATGTCGCGATAGAACTCCTGTGCGGTCTCGAGCTTCTGGTGAGCGGTGAAGATCACCTCGGCCGTCGCCGCCGCGAGCCCGCGGCCGTCCTCGGACTGCCCGGCCTGCACGATGACCGGATGGCCCTGGGGCGACCGGCTGACGTTCAGCGGCCCCTTCACCTTGAAATGCGTGCCCTTGTGGTCGGTCGCGTGCACCTTGTCGGGGTCGAAGAACCGGCCCGACGCCTTGTCGCGGATGAAGGCGTCATCCTCGAAACTGTCCCACAGCTTCTTGACGACATCGACGTGTTCGGCCGCACGGGCATAGCGGAAGGCGTGCGGGTGCTGCTGGTCGAGGTTGAAGTTATGCGCAGCCCCGTCCGTCGCCGTCGTCACTACGTTCCATCCGGCGCGGCCATCGCTGATCAGGTCCAGCGAGGCGAACTTGCGCGCGAGGTTGTAGGGCTCTTCATAGGTGGTCGATGCGGTGGCGATGAAGCCGAGGTTCTTCGTGAGGGGGGCCAGCGCCGAGAACAGCGTCACCGGCTCGAACCCGGCGATCTTGGCATTGCCGCCCTCGACCCCGCCGCCGAACGCGATGGCGAGCCCGTCGGCCAAGAAATAGGCGTCGAACAGGCCGCGCTCGGCCTCTTGCGCCAGCCTCACGTGAAAGTCGAAGCTGGTCGCCCCGTCGACGGGGCTGTCGGGGTGGCGCCAGGCGGCGATGTGCTGGCCGCCGCCGGGAAGGAAGGCGCCAAGGCGGATCTTGCGGGTCTGGGTCATGGTGTGGGTCCTTTCGGGGGGATCAGTTGGCGGTTCGGGGGGTGCTGGCGCGGCCATCGGGGCCGACCGGCACATCGCCGGCCAGCGTCACCCGCCGCACGACGCGGTGTGCGTCGCCGTAATCGTTGACCGCGACATGCTGGGTCGCGCGGTTGTCCCAGATCACCACGTCGCCCGCCTGCCAGCGCCAGCGCACGGTGTTTTCGGGGGCGGTGACGCGGGCCTGCAGCAGGTCGTAGACCTTGGCCGAATCCTCGCGCGACAGGCCGGTGAAGCGCTGCAGGAAGCTGCCCAGCAGCAGGCTGCGCTCGCCGGTTTCAGGATGGACCCGGACCACCGGATGCTCGGTCTCGAACACCGCCGAGGCAAAGACCTCGGCATGGTATGTCACGTCGATCGCGCGCGCCGCGGGTCTGTCGGCGGCATAGTCGTAGGCGTTGGAGTGGACAGCCCGAAGGCTGTCAGCCAGCGCCTTGAGCGGCGCGGGCAGGTCCGCATAGGCGCTCACCGTGTTGGCCCAGATCGTGTCGCCGCCATGGTCGGGGATGACCACGCCCCGCAGGACCGATGCCTTGGGATAGGCCGCGACGAAGGTGACATCGGTGTGCCACCGGTCCGCGCGCCCGCCGCCCCGGCTCGAGTCGAGTTCGAGGATCGACGCCGAACCTTTCACGACCGGCTGGGTGGGGTGGGGGTCAAGCTCGCCCAGACGCAGGGCAAAGGCCTCTTGCGCGGCGTCGTCCAGATGGGACTGGCCGCGCAAGAACAGCACCTTGTGGCGCAGAAGCGCCTGCCACAGGGCGTCGATCACCGGCTGCGGCAGGTCGGCCGACAGGCGGAGGTCGCGGATCTCGGCCCCGATCCGGGGGGTCACGGGCAGGATGTTTCCCGCGCGCAACGCGTCGAACGTCTGATGCAGGGTCACGGTTTGGGTCCTTTCGGGCAAGCCGATGCCGGTCACGCCAAGGGCGTGCTGGCAACATCGGGAATGTGAGGGATGTCAGGCGGCGTTGGCGGTGACGGGTCGCCTCAGCCAAGGGGTGAACTGCGCCACGGCCCGGTCGATCCGGGCGAGCAGCGGCAGCGCGGCAGGCTGGCCTTCCGTGAAATCGGCGGTCGAGGCATAGACGCCGGTGGGCAGCGTCACCGCCTCGAAGAAGCCGAAGAGGGGGCGCAACTGATGCTCGATCACCAGCGCGTGCTTGTCCCCGCCCCCCGTCGCCGTCAGCAGGACAGGCTTTCCGGCGAGTGCGGCAGGTTCGAGCAGGTCGAAGAGATGCTTGAACAGGCCGGTATAGCTGCCCTTGTAGACCGGGCTGCCGACGATCAGGGCATCGGCCGCGATCACCTGATCGACCAGCGCCCGCGCCTCGGGCGCGAGATCGGCCAGGCTGCGGGCCTGCCCGAGCGAGGGGCCGAAAGCGTCAAGGTCATGCAGGGTGGTCGCGGTGCCGAACTGGGCCGAGACCCGTGCCGCGACCGCCCCGACCAGCGCATGCGTCTTGGAGGGGCGCCCAAGACTTCCCGAGATTCCAATGAGTTGCTGCGGCATCGTGGTGTCCTAAATATCGATCTATGTTGTCGTGTATAATGTTGAATGAGGCCCCGTCTGGCCATTCCAAAGATGCGGCCGAAAAGAGGTTGAAACTTCTGCCGCGGGTCGCGCGGACAGCGGAGGTTTGCCGAAACGGCCCCTCGGGGGCTGCCTGCGGGCGTGGCCGGCGGGGGCGGCGAAATCTTCCCGTCATGGTCGATTCCACGGCATCCGGACCGAGGATTCGGCAGGGTTGGCGAGGGCGGCGCGGAGAACACCCTTTCTCTGCGGGGCCGCAAAAGAGAATGGTTTACACGACTAAGGTGGTCGATATTTAAATGTAAGGAGCGGTCCGAATCCTGACCACGTCTGCCGGACGCCGATCCTCAGAAGGAGACCAACATGCTTGACGGACGTTTCCCCTCGGAAATCTACCGCACGCGTGCCGCCGGACAGGTCTCGGCCAGCGACCGGGCCCACGATCAGGTCACCCCCCGGATCTGGATGTCGGTCGCGGGTTTGGTCGGGATGATCTGCCTCGTGTCGTTGGCATGACGGAGATGCGCCCCTTTCCCGATCAGGATGCCGGTGCCCGACCCCCGCGCGGGCCGCATGTGCTGATCATCGGCGGCGGTGCGAGCGGGGTGATGATGGCCGCGCATCTCTTGTCGCGGCCGGAGACGGGGTTTCGCGTCACCATCGTCGAGGGGCGCCACATGCTGGGCTGCGGCGTCGCCTATTCGACCACCGACCCCGACCACCTGCTGAACACCCGCGTCCACAACATGAGCGCCTTCGCCGACAGCCCGCACCATTTCCTCGACTGGCTGCGCGGCCGACCCGAGGGTGCGGGCGTGACCGACCAGTGCTTCGTCGGCCGGGCCACCTATGGCGCCTACATGGCAAGCCTGCTCGAGCCCTGGTCGGGTGACGGCCCGGACGGCCGCCTGCGCTGCGTCCGCAAGACCTGCGTGCGCCTGCGCGACGTGCCGGGGGGCGTGGCCGCGACGCTGGACGATGGTCAGGTGCTGAGCGGCGACATGGCGGTGCTGGCCACCGGGCATGTCCAGCCCGCCCCGGATCCCCAAGGCGCGCTCAGCGGACCCTGGTCCGACCCCCGGCCGGTGGACCCCGACGACCGCGTCGTCATCGTCGGCACCGGGCTGACCATGGTCGACTGCGTCCTGTCGATGCTCAAGTCAGGGCATCGGGGGCCGATCCTGTCGATCTCGCGCCGGGGCCTTCTGCCGCGCGACCATGCCCCGACGCGACCGCTGCCCATCGATCCGGCCGACCTTCCGCTGGGTGCGCCGATGTCTGTCCTGACGCAGTGGTTGCGCCGTCGTGCGCGGGCGGCGGAACGCATGGGCGGAACCTGGCGCGATGCCGTCGATGGCGTGCGGCCGCATGTCCGCTACCTCTGGCGCGCCTTGCCGCCTGCCGAGCGTGCGCGCTTCCTGCGCCATGCGGCCACCTGGTGGGATGTCCACCGCCACCGTATTCCCCCCGCCTCGGCCGCCGTGGTGGACGGCGCGCTGCAGTCGGGCCAGCTGGTCCTGCAACGCGGGCATTTCCTGACGGCCGAGGTCGACGGCGAAGGCCGTCGCTGCGTCACCTTTCGCCCGCGTGGGGAGGTCGCCGCGACCCGGATTTCGGCCGCCCGCATCATCGACTGCCGCGGCATCCGCCGCGACCCGGAGCGGAACGCGACGCCTCTGCTCGCCGATCTGCTGGCCTCCGGTCAGGGGCGGATCGATCCCTTGCGGATCAGCCTGGACGTCACCGCTGAGTGCGAGGTGATCGCCCGCAACGGCGCCCCCTCGCGCCGGATCTACGCCATCGGCCCCGCCTCGCGCGCCGCATTCTGGGAGATCACCGCCATTCCCGACATCCGCGACCAGGTCGCTGGGCTGGCCGACGCGATGTCGGCCGGAACGACGAGCACGGTGCCCGGATGAGAGGTTCTCCGAACCGGCAGCGGGTCGTCGCCCGGCCGCCCGAACGCCGCATGTCCGGATGCCTGTCGAAGAAGCGGAGCCGCAATTGAATACTGGCAAGTCCTCGGCCCTCGACCGGATCGACCGCAAGATCCTGCACGAACTGATGATGGACGCGACGCTGCCCGTCGCGCAACTCGCCGATCGCGTCGGCCTGTCCCAGACCCCCTGCTGGAAGCGCGTCCAGAAGCTCGAGGCCGCGGGCGTGATCGACCGCCGGGTCGCCATCGTGCCGCCGGAACGGATCGGCTTTGGTCTGACGGTGTTCGTCGAGATCGTCGCGGCGGATCACAGCCAGGACTGGCGCGACGCCTTTGCGGCGCTCGTGGCCGAGTATCGCGAGATCGTCGAGGTCCACCGGATGGCGGGGGAGGTCGACTACCTACTGAAGGTCGTGGTCGAGGACACCGCGGCGTACGACAGTTTCTATCTGGACTTCACACGCCGGTTGCCCTGCCGGAATGTGACGTCGAAGTTTTCGATGGAGCGGATCAAGGCGACGACGGCACTTCCCATCGATACTACGGAGCCGTGAGATATGAGGCTGGGCGGATGCGGGTGAGTGGGCGCGCGCTCGCGTGAGTTGCGCAGACTCAGTCGGTCCAGATCGCTCGAACGCAGACAACGTAGCACAGGTCGAAGCCCCACTCTGTCCTATGGGCAGGGCAATGCGTTGTATCGCGGCGATCTACCGCTCCTGAAGCAAACCGCACGGCGGATATCATGCAAGGGATAGTCGGAAATCGTACAGGAAATCGTGCGGAGTTCGCCCTGGCCCAGGCAAAATCACTGGCGCACCGATCTCGTAGAGATGACGCAATGCGCTCAAAAATATTGATTTAAGGAGAACTGGTGGAGCCGAGGGGAATCGAACCCCTGGCCTCATCATTGCGAACGATGCGCTCTACCAACTGAGCTACGGCCCCACAGGCGGGCTATCTCGCGCAGGCGCGGGCGGTTGTCAAGCGCGTCTCGTCGGCCGCCTGCACAGCGTCCGGCACTGGACGTGGCATCGGGCCCGCGCTGTGCTGCGGCGGGTTCCGCGCGGCCGCAGTCAAGCGCGGCGCCTTCCTGCGGGGGCACCGCACGGCGCGTCCCCCCCCAGGGCAATGCGGAGCCCGAGCCCAATCCCCCAACATGGTCCCTTGGGACGAGCCGCGCGGGCAGGGGCTTGGCAAGTCGGCGCGGCCCCGGCACCTTCGGCCGGGTCGAGCGAGGAGTCCGAGATGACAGCCCTTCCCCCCCTCTCACCCCGCCATCTGCGCCACGCTCCGCTGCGCGGGGTTGCCGCGGCGCTGGCGCTCGGGCTGGTGCTGGCCGCGCCGGTCGGCGGGGCGGCCGGGGCGTCCGAGGCGGGCGATCTGGTCTTTGCCGAGCGCGGCCCCTGGTCGCTCGGCGACAAAGTGCTCAGCTGGGCGGTGACGCGCGAGGGGCCGGCGCGGCCGGACCTGCCGCCGATGGGGGCGGGGACGCTCAGCCTCTCGCAGACCGTCGATGCCTCGGACGGAAAGCCGGTCCTGCAGCTGACCCAGACCTGGGCGGGTGGGGCGGCGCCCGAGCGGCGGATCGGGCCGTTCCCGGTCTCGGGCGGCGATCCGGCGGTGATCTATTTCCTCGAAAGCACCACCCGCGACATGGCGACGCTCAGCGGCGGCAGCCCGGATTACATCCGCAACCGCCTCAAGGACGCGCTGTTCCGGGGCGGGCACGTCAGCCGCGCGGAGGGGCGCACGACCGTCGAGCTCGCGCCGTTCGCCGATGACCCGAACCGGGCCCGGATGCACGGGTTCGACACGCTCACGCTGCGCTTCGTGCTGGGCGACGACCCGAAGGCCCCGATCCGCGAGATGGTCGCCGCGACCGCCGGCCCCGTCGCCGCCGAGCTGCCGCGCGAGATGGCCGGACAGACGGCCGCGGCCACGGCCTATCGCCACGCGCTGGTGCTGCAATGAGGGCGCTGTCGGGCCTCGCCCTGCTGCTGCCCGTCGCAGCGTTGGCGCAGACGGTGAACGATTACCCCACCACCGCGCGGGTCGAATACGTCATGGCCTGCATGGCCACGAACGGCGAGACGCCGACCGCGCTGCAACGCTGCTCCTGCGCCATCGACGCCATTGCCGGGATCCTGCCCTACGAGGCCTATGTCGATGCCGAGACGGTGCTGCGGATGCGCCAGACCTCGGGCGAGCGGTGGGCGATGTTCCGTTCGGGCGCGGCGGTGGACGGGCCGATGGCCGACCTGCGCCGGGCCGAGGCCGAGGCGGAGATCCTCTGCTTCTGACGCAGCTTCCGACGCGGCGCGGGCGTCGGCGGCGGATGGGTATTCGGGCCAGGCAGAAGCCGGGTTGACCCGGCGCGCCGCGCGGCGTTCCCTGCGGGCGAACGCAGGGAAGGAGCGGCGGCATGGATCTGGGCATCAAGGGCAAGACGGCGCTCGTCTGCGCGGCCTCGAAGGGGCTGGGGCGGGGTTGTGCCGAGGCGCTGGCGGCCGAGGGCGTGAACCTCGTCATCAACGCGCGCGGCGAGGCGGCGCTGATCCAGACGGCCTACGCCATCGCCGAGCGCCACCAGGTCACGGTCGAGCCGGTCGCCGCCGACATCACCACCGCGGACGGGCGTGCCCGGGTGCTGGACGCGCTAGGGGGCAAGGCCGACATCCTGGTGACCAACGCCGGCGGCCCGCCGCCCGGGCACTGGACCGACTGGGACCGCGACGACTTCATCCGCGCCATCGACGGCAACATGCTGTCGGCCATCGCGCTGATGCAGGCGCTGGTGCCGGGGATGATGGAGCGGGGCTGGGGCCGGGTGGTCAACATCACCTCGGCCGCGGTGCGCGCGCCCATTGCGCAGCTCGGGCTGTCGAACACGGCGCGCACGGGGCTGACCGGCTTCGTCGCCGGCATGGCCCGGCAGGTCGCGGACAAGGGCGTCTGCGTCAACAACCTGCTGCCCGGCATCCACGACACCGATCGGGCGACGGCGCTGGATGCGGGTGTCTCGGCCGCGCAGGGGATCTCGGCCGACGAGGCGCGCGCGCGGCGCGAGGCGACGATCCCGACCCGCAGCTACGGCCGGGCCGAGGACTTCGGCGCCGCCTGCGCGTTCCTGTGTTCCCAGCAGGCGCGGTTCATCGTCGGCCAGAACCTCATGCTGGACGGCGGTGCGCTGAACGTGACCGTGTGAAACTTTACCCTCGCGCCCCGGACTGGTAACGGCTTCCCGACAGGAACCCTCGGATTGCCGTGCCCCATACCCTGACACCCGAGACCCAGGCCCCTCCGCGGCTCGAGGTCGAGCATCTGGTCCGCAGCTTCGGGGGCCGACCGGTGGTGGACGACGTGTCGTTCTCGGTCCCCGCGGGACAGGTCGCCTGCCTGCTCGGCCCGTCGGGCTGCGGCAAGTCCACGACGCTGCGGATCGTGGCGGGCGTGGACATGCAGGACAGCGGCCGGATCCTCGTGGACGGCAAGCTCGTCTGCGACACGGTGTTCCGCATCCCGCCCGAACGCCGGGCGATCGGGATGATGTTCCAGGACTTCGCGCTGTTCCCGCATCTGTCGGTGGCCGAGAACGTGGCCTTCGGCCTCAAGGGCGGGGCAGGGGCGAACCGGGCAAGGGTGGGTGAGCTGCTCGAGCGGGTGCAGATGAGCCGCCATGCCGACAGCTATCCGCACGCGCTGTCGGGGGGCGAGCAGCAGCGCGTGGCGCTGGCCCGCGCGCTGGCGCCGAACCCGCGCATCCTGCTGATGGACGAGCCGTTCTCGGGCCTCGACGAGCGGCTGCGCGACGGCATCCGCGACGAAACCCTCGCGCTGCTGAAGGAAGAGGGCACGGCCGTCCTGCTGGTCACGCACGAGCCGCACGAGGCGATGCGGATGGCCGACCAGATCCTGCTCATGCGCAACGGCAAGGTCGTGCAGCGCGGGGCGCCCTACAACCTCTACAACGCGCCGGTGGACCGGGCGGCGGCGGCGTTCTTTTCCGACGTCAACGTGCTGGAAGGGGTGGTGCAGGGGGCGCTGACCGACACGCCCTTCGGCGATTTCCTGACCCCCGGCGTGCCGGACGGCACGGCGGTGGACATCGTGATCCGGCCCCAGCACCTCAGGATCGACTTCGACCGCGCCGGCCGCCCCCCGGCGCCGACGCCCGAGAACGGGACCGCCGCGCACGGGGTGGTGCAGCGGGCCCGCTTCCTCGGGCGCGAATCGCTGGTCGAGTTCCGCATGGACCACGACGGCTCCATCCTCCGCGCCACGGTGCCCGCGGTGTTCCTGCCCGACCCGGGTACGCCGATGTGGCTGATGCTGCGCCGCGACCGCGCCTTCGTCTTTCCCCGCCGCTGAAGGCCGGAACCCCGGCCCCGACCCGCGGTTGACCCCGAGGATCAGCAGAGGAGGCCGCCATGCCGCGCGGGGACAAGGACGCCTACACCGACAAGCAGAAGCGCAAGGCCGCCCATATCGCCGAGGGCTACGAAGAGCGCGGCATGAGCGAGTCCCGCGCCGAGGAAATCGCCTGGGCCACCGTCAACAAGCAGGACGGCGGCGGCAACGAATCCGGTTCGGGCCGCGAGACGAGCCGGTCCGAGGCCGCCCGCAAGGGGTGGGAGACGCGGCGCAAGAACGGCAACGCCTGACGGCGCAGCGCCCGCGTCACCCGGCGCCCAACAAAGCTCTTGCCAGCCCGCCCCCCGCCCCGCTATCAAAGTCGTGGATACCGGGAGACGCTGGCGCTTTCCCAGGGCCGAAGGAGCAGCCGCCCCGGCAAACTCTCAGGCAAAAGGACCGGGTCCGCATCGAACTCTGAAGAGTGGCCGCGACCCGGCCCGCCGAAGGATCACGATCTCAGGCGCCCGTTCGCGGGCAGGGACAGAGGGGGCATCGTTGACCAGCGGCCTGCGGGCCGGGGAGGATGCCTATGGATGCGCTGAAACGCACCCCGCTTTACGACCTGCACGTCGCGCTGGGCGCGCGCATGGTGCCCTTTGCTGGATGGGAGATGCCGGTCCAGTATCCGCTCGGCGTGCTGGGTGAGCATCTGCACACCCGCAAAGCGGCGGGCCTCTTCGACGTGAGCCACATGGGGCAGGTGATCCTCGGCGCCCGCGACGCGGCCGCGCGGCTCGAGGCGCTGGTGCCGGCGGATCTCGTCGGGCTGCCCGAGGGGCGGCAGCGCTATGGGCTGTTCACCGCCGAGAGCGGTGGCATCCTCGACGACCTGATGATCGCCAACAAGGGCGACCACCTGCTTCTGGTCGTGAACGCCGCACGCGCGGCCGAGGACATCGCCCATCTCGAAGCGGCGGGGCTGTCGCCCGAGGTCGTGACCGACCGCGCCCTGCTGGCGTTGCAGGGTCCGGCGGCCGAGGCGGCGCTGGCGCGGCTGATGCCCGAGGTCGCGGCGATGCGCTTCATGGACGTCCGCGACCTCGCGTGGGAGGGCGAGACCCTGTGGGTCAGCCGCTCGGGCTATACCGGCGAGGACGGGTTCGAGATTTCGGTCCCCGAAGCCCGCGCCGAGGCCTTCGCGCGCGCCCTGCTGGACCAGCCCGAGGTCGAGGCCATCGGCCTTGGCGCGCGCGATTCGCTGCGGCTCGAGGCCGGGCTGCCGCTCTACGGACACGACATGGATGAGGGCGTGAGCCCGGCCCGCGCGGGCCTCGGCTGGTCGATCCCCAAGGTCCGCCGCGCGGGCGGCGAGCGGGCGGGCGGCTTCCCCGGCGCCGAGGCGGTGCTGGCCGAGCTGGGCCGCGCCCCCACCACCCGCCGCGGGCTGCGCCCCGAGGGCCGCGCCCCGATCCGCGAGGGGGTGGAGCTTTACGCCGACGCCGAGGGCGGCGCGCCCATCGGGCGCGTGACCTCGGGCGGCTTCGGCCCCTCGCTCGGCGCGCCGGTGGCGATGGCGAGCCTGCCCGCCGATCTGCCCGAGGGCGCGACGGTCTTTGCCGAGTTGCGCGGGCGTCGCATCCCGGCCACCCTCGTGCCGATGCCCTTCGTTTCCCCCACCTACAAGCGCTGAAAGGCCGCCCATGCTGAAATACACCGAAGACCACGAATGGCTGCGCGCCGAGGGCGAGCAGATCGTCGTCGGCATCACCCGCCACGCCAGCGAGCAGCTGGGCGACGTGGTGTTCATCGAACTGCCCGAGGTCGGCCGCGAGGTCGAGGCGGGCGAGGAGGTCGTGGTGATCGAATCGGTCAAGGCCGCGTCCGACATCGTGGCCCCGGTCGCGGGCACCATCACCGCGGTGAACGCGCCGCTGGCCGATGCGCCCGGCGACGTGAACGCCGACCCGATGATGGCGTGGTTCTTCGCCATCACGCCGAAGGACGGCATCGACCTCGACGGGTTCATGGACGAGGATGCCTACAAGGCGTTGATCGGCTGACCGCCGCCGCAGGGGGGCTTTGCGCCCCCCATGACCCTGCCGGGTCATTCCCCCCGCAGGATATTTGGGCAGGACAGAATGACGGTGCTGCGGATCATCCCAAACCTGACGGCGCCCGACCCGGCCGCGCTCGGGCGGTTCTGGGTCGAGGTGCTGGGCCTCGCGCTGGTCATGGATCACGGCTGGATCGTGACCCTCGCCGGCGGCGGTCAGACCGCGCAGCTCAGCCTCGCCGCCGAGGGCGGGGCGGGGACGCCGGTCCCGGCGGTGTCGATCGAGGTCGACGACCTCGACGCCTGCCATGCCCGGGCGCTCGCCGCCGGCGGCACCGTCACCCACGGCCCCGTCGCCGAGGACTGGGGCGTGCGCCGGTTCTTCCTGCGCGATCCCGCCGGCAATCTCGTCAATCTTCTCAGCCACCGCTGACGTGAGGCACTTCCGATGACTCGCTGGACCCCGACCGACTACAACCCCGACGACTTCGCCAACCGCCGCCACATCGGCCCCTCGCCCGCCGAGATGGAGGAGATGCTGGCCACGCTGGGCTGCGGCAGCCTTGACGAACTGATCGACCAGACCGTGCCGCGCTCGATCCGGCAGGAGGGGGCGCTGGACTGGCCGGCGCTGTCCGAGCGTGAGCTGCTGGCGAAGATGCGCGAGGTGGCGGGGCGGAACCGGGTGATGACCTCGCTGATCGGGCAGGGCTATTACGGCACCGTCACGCCCCCGGCGATCCAGCGGAACATCCTTGAAAATCCCGCCTGGTACACCGCCTACACCCCCTATCAGCCCGAGATCGCGCAGGGGCGGCTCGAGGCGCTGCTGAACTATCAGACCATGGTCGCCGATCTGACCGGCCTGCCGGTGGCGAACGCCTCGCTGCTGGACGAGGCGACGGCGGCGGCCGAGGCGATGGCGATGGCCCAGCGGGTGGCGAAGTCGAAGGCCGGGGCGTTCTTCGTCAGCGAGAACCTGCACCCCCAGACCATCGCGGTGATCGAGACGCGCGCCGCGCCGCTGGGGATCGAGATAATCCGCGGCGCGCCCGAGGACTGCGACCCCACCCGCGTGTTCGGCGCGATCTTCCAGTATCCGGGCACCTTCGGCCACATCCGCGACCTGACCGCCGAGTGCGCCGCGCTGCAAAAGGCGGGCGCGGTGGCGGTGGTGGCGACCGACCTGCTGGCGCTGACGCTGCTGAAAGAGCCGGGCGCGATGGGCGCGGACATCTGCGTCGGCTCGAGCCAGCGCTTCGGCGTGCCGATGGGCTATGGCGGGCCGCACGCCGCCTTCATGTCCTGCCGCGACGAGATGAAGCGGGCGATGCCGGGCCGGATCGTCGGCGTGTCGGTGGATGCCGCGGGCCGGCCGGCCTATCGGCTGGCGCTGCAGACGCGCGAGCAGCATATCCGCCGCGAAAAGGCCACCAGCAACGTCTGCACCGCGCAGGCGCTGCTGGCGGTGATGGCCTCGTTCTACGGCGTCTTCCACGGTCCGGTGGGGCTCAAGGCCATCGCCCAGCGGGTGCACCTGCACGCGGTCACCCTGGCCAATGCCCTGCGCGCCGCGGGGGCCGAGGTCGAGCCCGAGGCGTTCTTCGACACGCTGACCGTGCGGGTGGGCGTGGGGCAGGCGGGCATCGTCGCCGCGGCCGAACAGAGGGGCATCAACCTGCGCCGCGTGGGGCGCGACCGGGTCGGCATCTCGCTGGACGAGACGACCGATGCGGGCGTCATCGCCCGCGTGCTCGACGCCTTCGGCATCACCGATCCGGCCGAGCCCGCGACGGCGCCGGCGATCCCCGAGCCGCTCCTGCGCGAGAGCGACTTCATGACCCACCCGGTCTTTCACATGAACAGGGCGGAATCCGAGATGATGCGCTATATGCGCCGCCTCTCGGACCGCGACCTCGCGCTTGACCGGGCGATGATCCCGCTCGGGTCCTGCACGATGAAGCTGAACGCCGCGGCCGAGATGATGCCGCTGACCTGGCCCGAGTTCGGCGCCCTGCACCCCTTCGCCCCCGAGGCGCAGGCGGCGGGCTATCACGAGATGTTCGCCGACCTCACCGAGAAGCTCTGCGAGATCACCGGCTATGATGCGTTCTCGCTGCAGCCCAACTCGGGCGCGCAGGGGGAATATGCGGGGCTTCTCACCATCGCCGCCTATCACCGCGCCAATGGCGACGACCAGCGCGACGTCTGCCTGATCCCGACCAGCGCCCATGGCACCAACCCGGCCAGCGCGCAGATGGCCGGGATGCGCGTCGTGGTGGTCAAGTCGGCGCCGAACGGCGATATCGACCTTGAGGACTTCACCGACAAGGCGGCCGCGGCGGGCGACCGTCTGGCGGCGGTGATGATCACCTATCCCTCGACCCACGGCGTCTTCGAGGACACCGTGCGCGAGGTCTGCCGCATCACCCACGAGCACGGCGGTCAGGTCTATATCGACGGCGCGAACATGAACGCGCTCGTCGGCCTCGTGAAGCCCGGCAAGATCGGTGGCGATGTGAGCCACCTCAACCTGCACAAGACCTTTGCCATCCCGCATGGCGGCGGCGGGCCGGGGATGGGCCCGATCGGGGTCAAGGCGCATCTGGCGCCGCATCTGCCGGACGACCCGCGCTCGGGCGCGGGCGACATCGGCGGCGCGGTGTCGGCCGCGCCGTGGGGGTCGACGTCGATCCTGCTGATTTCCTGGGCCTATATCCTCATGATGGGCGGCGCCGGGCTGACCCAGGCAACGCGGGTGGCGATTCTCAACGCCAACTATATCGCCGCCCGGTTAAGCGGCGGTTACCCGATCCTGTTCATGGGCAACCGCGGCCGCGTGGCGCATGAGTGCATCGTCGACACCCGCGTCTTCGCCGCCCACGGCGTCACCGTGGACGACATCGCCAAGCGTCTGATCGACAACGGTTTCCACGCCCCCACCATGAGCTGGCCGGTGGCCGGCACGCTGATGGTGGAACCGACGGAATCCGAGACCAAGGCCGAGCTCGACCGTTTCATCACCGCGATGATGGCGATCCGCGACGAGATCACCGAGGTCGCCGAGGGCCGGATCGAGGCCGCGCAGAGCCCCCTGCGCCACGCCCCGCACACGGTCGAGGATCTGGTCGTGGACGACTGGGACCGCCCCTATTCCCGCCAGCAGGGCTGCTTCCCGCCCGGCGCCTTCCGGGTGGACAAGTACTGGCCGCCGGTCGGCCGGGTCGACAACGTTCACGGCGACCGCAACCTGATCTGCACCTGCCCGCCGGTCGAGAGCTACGCCGAGGCTGCCGAATAGGACAACTCGCCCCACGCCCTCCCCTCGCGTTAAGCTTCGTTAACGGTTTGTTAACGATTCGCTGGTGCAGGGAGGGCGGGGATGCTGCGCTCTGCGGTTTTGCTGCTGCTTCTGGGCCTGCCGGGGCCTGTGTTCGCGCATGGCGGCGGGCTTGATGCCGACGGCTGCCACACCAACCGGAAGACCGGCGACTATCACTGTCATCGCGGCGGAAAGTCGCGCCGGGCGGCGCCGGCGGCGCCGCTGATGTTGATCGACGCCCCGTCGGGCGGCGCCTATCGCAACTGCTCCGCGGCGCGCCGGGCCGGGGCCGCGCCGGTGCGCCGGGGCGAGCCGGGCTACGGGCCCCATCTCGACCGCGACAACGACGGGGTGGGGTGCGAGTAGCCGTGCCCGCCGCGCCCTCCCGATCCTTTCGCATCGGCGGGAACCGGCCGCCGTGCCATACGTTGCCGGTTCAGCTTCAACAGAAAGGATAGTCATATGAAGGGCATCGTCGCCTGGCTGCTCGGGGTTCCGGTCATCGTCATCATCGGCCTCTACCTGACCGGGATCTTCTGATCCCCGCTGCCGTGCGGTCCGCCGCACGGCACACCCCCGCTCACCCGGCCACCCGCGTGAGCACCGCGGCGAGTTCATCCGCCCGCACCGGCTTCTCGATCAGCGGCACCCCCTCGGACGCGCAGGCGCGGGCGATCCCCGGATCGCGCTGCGCCGTGACCATCACTGCCGGAACGACCTGCCCCGCGGCCGCCCGCAGCGCCCGGATCGCCGCGATCCCCGTATCCCCGTTGTCGAGGTTGTAGTCTGCGAGGATCACGTCCGGCGGATCGTCCTGGCCCATCTCGGCCAGCGCCTCGGCCGTGCCGCCCGTCGCGCGCACCACCATCCCGAGCGTCCGGCCCAGCATCAGCTCATAGGCGCGCCGCATCGCCGGGTCGTTCTCGACCACCAGCGCCACGCGCGACCTCAGCCCCCGCCCCGCGGGGGCAAAGGCCACCGCCGCCTCGGCCGGGCCGACCGGCGGCAGGCCCACCCGGAACACCGTCCCACGGCCCGGCGTGCTCAGCACCTCGAGCGGATGGCCGAGCTTGGTGCAGGCCCGTCGCACGATCGAGAGGCCGAGCCCCATCCCCTGCGGGCCCCCTTCGCGCACCGCGCGCTGGAACTCGTCGAAGATGCGGGCCCGGTCGGCCTCGCTGATCCCCGGGCCCGAGTCGTGGACCTCGAGCCAGACCCGCTTGCCGCGCCGCCGCACGCCCACGACCACGCCCCCAGCCTCGGTGTATTTCAGCGCGTTCGAGACGAGGTTCCGCGCGATGCGGCGCAGGAAGGTCGGGTCGCTGTCCACCACCGCCGAGGTCGGCACGAAGCTCAGCCGCAGCCCCGCCGCCTCGGCCACCGGCGCGTATTCGATCGCCAGCCGCTGGAACAGCTCGTCCAACGCCACCGGGCGGCGGTGAAACTCGATCCGCTGGCTGTCCAGCCGACTGATGTCGAGGACGGAGTGCATCAGCTCTTCGACCGACTCGAAGGCCCCGGCGAGGCGCGTCGTCAGCTCGCGCTGCACGGGGTCGAGGTCGCTGTCGGCCAGCGCCGACAGATACAGCCGCGCGGCGGCCAGCGGTTGCAGCAGGTCATGGCTCGCCGCGCGCAGGAACCGGGTCTTGGACCGATTGGCCTCATCGGCCGCCGCGCGGGCCACGGCGAGGTCGCGGTTGCGCTGCGACAGGTCCGCAAGCGCCGCCTCGAGGTCGCGGGTGCGGGCCAGCGCCTCCTGCTCCAGCGCGACGGCGGCCTGAAAGGTGGACCAGGCCGAGCCGCGCGTCTCCTCCAGCCGGTCCACGCGGTGGATCAGCGCCTCGACGATGCGGGCGAGCTTCTCGGCGCGGCGCGCGGGGTCGGGGTCGTCGGGCAGCATCACGGCACCTCGGCGGGGGGCATCAGCGCCAGCCCGACGAAGGTTTGGTTGACGTGCATCCCGCCGTGCTGTTCGCCGTAGGTGTTGAACCCGGCGACGCGGTAGCGCGCAAACAGCGCCGCCATCTGCCCGGTCATCCCCGCCCGCTCGACGGCAAGGCGGCGCAGGATGCAGTCGAAGCCCAGCACCATCAGCGGCTGCCGCGGCAGCGCCTCGAGCGCCTCGGCGAACCCTTGCGTCACGTCGCCCGCCTGGCCGAGCGTCAGCACCGTGCCCGGCTCGATCGCCGACATGAGCCGCAGCGCGCCGCCCTCGCCCACGCCCGAGATGGCGCGGACATGGTGGCGCCTCCCGGTGCGCCAGAGCAGCGGATGGCGGGCGAAGTCGGTGCGGTCCATCCGCGCCGCATGGAGCCCAGCGAGGCGGGCGTATTCCTGCGCCGCCGGCTCGGCATTCAGCTCGAAGATCTCGCGCGCCGCGGGGTCGGCGCGGGTGACCACGGCGCGCTGGGCGGTGGGGGTGAAATGGGCAAAGCTCACCTCGGACACGGCGAGGGTCGTCTCGACCAGCACGAACACCGCCGCGCCGGGCACCGGCCGCCCGCCCGCGATCTGCACGCTGGCGCCGAAGTCGAGCCCGTCGCCCGCCGAGCCGCCGACGACCGGCACACCCGGCAGGGCGGCGTCGAGCGCGGCGACCAGCACATCCTCGTGTTGGGCCATGCCGTCGGCCAGCAGGATCCCGAAGAGCTGCGCCCCGGCCCGGTCAGGGAACCCGGCCCTGAGCCGCCGCAGCCGGGCGAGCCACGCCGAGACCGGGATCGACGCCTGATCCTCGAGCGCCACGACCTCGGCACGGAAGGCGGCGCGCGGAAAGCCGATCGCCACGATGGTGCCGCGCTGATAGCCCGCCGCGCCGATCTCGCCCGCCGACGAGCAGCCGGCGATCTCGGCCCCGGGCAGCGCCGCGGCCAGCGCCTCGGCCACCGGCGCCAGCGTCTCGCGCGGCGAGCCGAAGAGCAGCACCAGCGCCGGGTCGGCAGGCTCGAGCCCCGCCGCCAGCCGCGCCGCGGCATCCGCCGCGTCGGCCGCGACGCTGAGGCTGACCGGCGCGCCCGGTGGGGCGCCTGCGCCGCTGTCCAGGGCCGCTTCCGCGCTGGTCATCGCCCGCCGTCCGCCCGTGCCGGTCCCGCGCTCAGCCCGGCTCGAACAGCCGCGCGCTGTTGGCGAGCAGCACCGCCTGGGTGCGGCGGCGGGCGTTGATCTTGGACATGATCGCGGTGATGTGGGTCTTGACCGTCGCCTCGGCGATCGACAGCTCGTAGCTGATCTCCTTGTTGGCCTTGCCGAGGCAGATCAGCCGCAGGATCTTCATCTGCTGCGGGGTCAGGGTCGCAAAGCGCCGCGCCAGCTCGGCACGCGCCTCGTCCTCGGTCCCCGCCGCCTCGGGCTCGTAGCCGTCAGGGGTGACGCGCTCGCCCTCCCACATCCGGCGCAGGCTGTCGACCAGCGCCTCGCGGCCGAGGGATTTCGAGATGTAGCCCTGCGCCCCCGCGGCCATCGCCGCCGAGATCATCGCGTTCTCGAGGTCGGCCGAGATCATCGTGATCGGCACGTCCGGCAGCTGCCGGCGCAGGGTCACGATCCCCTCGGCCCCGCGCGCGTCGGGCAGGTTGAGGTCCAGGATCACCGCGTCGGGCGCCCCGTGGCTGCGGATCTGTTCCACCGCGGCGGCGAGGCTGCGGGCGGTGCGGACGGTCTTGCGCCCGAAGCTGATCTTGAGCGTCAGGGCGAGCGCGTCGCACATCAGCGGGTGGTCGTCGACGATCAGGATGTCGTTCACCCGGTCGGCCGAGCGCCGGCCGGCGGGCGCGGGGGCCGCGGGCGAGTCGGGGTCGGTGGCCGGTCGGCCGTCAGCCAGCGGACCGGGCGTGGTGGACATGGGCATGGTGTCTGTTCTCCCTGCACCGGACGGATTCTCGTGGGGCGCAGCGATCCTCCGACGCCGCGCCGGTCCGTGCCGGCTGCCCTCAGTCTAGAACCCGCGGGCCGCAGCGCAAGGCTTTGCCGCGCCCCCGACTGCCGAACCTTCCCGGCCCGGCCGGGTGCTTTCGCCGGCGCGCGGCGGCTTTGGTCGGATTGCCTGTCCCCGTCGCGCGTGCCAGCCTTCCGCCGACATCTGCACCCACCCGCGCGAGGTTTCGCCCATGATCCCGATCCGCCACCCCATCCGCCACCTCGCCCGGGCGGCGCTGGCCACGCTGGCGCTGGCCCTGCCCGCCGCGGCCCAGACGGCCGCCCCGGCTGCGGCCCCCACCGCTGTCCCTGCCGCCGAGCAGCCGGTGCTGAAGGTCGGGACGCTCGAGAACGGGACCGTCAGCTGGGAGCTCGAGACGATCAAGGCGCGCGGGCTCGACACCGCCAACGGCTTCAAGCTGGAAACCCTGCCGCTGGCCGGCAACCCCGCGACGCAGGTGGCAATGCAGGGGGGCGAGGTGGACAGCATCGTCTCGGACCTGCTGTGGGTCGCCCAGCAGCGCGGAGCGGGGTCGGATTTCGTGTTCCTGCCCTACTCGACCTCGGTCGGCGGGCTGATGGTCGCCAAGGACAGCCCAGTCCAGACGCTCGCCGATCTCAAGGGCAAGCAGGTCGGGATCGCCGGCGGGCCGGTGGACAAGAGCTGGCTGATCCTGCGCGCGTGGTCGATGCGGCCCGGCAGCCCGACGGGCGGCGAGGACATCGGCAAGGCGACCACCCAGGTGTTCGGCGCCCCGCCGATGATCATGAACGCGCTCGAGACCGGAGAGGTCGCGGCGGCGCTGAACTTCTGGCATTTTCAGGCCAAGATGATGGCGGGCGGGGCGCGCCAGATCCTCGACGTGAACGACGCGGCGAAGGATCTCGGGCTCGACCCGGCGACCCCGCTGCTCGGCTACGTGCTGCGCGAAAGCTGGATCAAGGACCACCCCGACGCGGCGAAGGGGCTGGCCAAGGCGTCGGCCGAGGCCAAACGCATCCTCACCACCGACGATGCGGCGTGGGAGGCGCTGCGCCCGATCATGAACGCCAAGGACGACGCCCAGTTCGCGGCGCTGCGCGACGGCTGGCGGGCGGGGATCCCCAAGTCGCAGAAGGTGGATGCGGCGGCCGCGCAGAAGATGTTCGGCGTCATGGCCGAGCTGGGCGGCGACGAGCTGACCGGCGGCCTCAAGGAGCTGCCGGCGGGTCTGTTCTGGTCGGGTGAGTAAACCCGCCGCCGCCCTGACGCCCCCGCCCGGCGGGGGCCCTGTGCCTCAGGATGCCCCGCCCCCCGGCGGGGCTGTCGCGGTTGATGCGACCGGTCCGGCCGTTGCAGCGGTTGTTCCAACCACCGCTCCGCATGGGGGCGGGCGATCCGCCACCCCCCGCACGCGACGCTGGCCCGGCTTCGTCCCCGGCCTCGTCTCGCTCGCCTTGCTGCTCGCCGTCTGGGGCATCGCCGCGGCGCTGGGCGACGATCCGCAACGGCTGCCGTCCCCGGCGCTGGTGCTGACCCGGCTGGTCGAGCTGGCCGCCTCGGGCGAGCTGTGGCTGCATCTCGGCATGACGCTGGGCCGCGTCGGCGCCGCCTTCGCCGCGGCGATGCTGATCGGCGGGGCGCTCGGGCTGTGGATGGGGCGGGTGCCGGCGGCGGACCGCTGGCTCAACCCCTCGCTGCTCGTGCTGCTCAACATCCCGGCGCTGGTGGTGATCGTCCTCTGCTACATCTGGATCGGCCTGAACGAGACCGCCGCGGTCCTCGCCGTCGCCCTGAACAAGATCCCGGTCGTCGCGGTGCTGCTGCGCGAGCAGGCGCGGGCGCTGCGCCCGGACCTCGACGACATGGGGCGGGTGTTCGGCATGGGGCCGGTGGCCCGGCTGCGCCACATCGTCCTGCCGCAGCTCGCCCCCGCCATCGCCGCCGCCGCCCGCTCGGGCGTCGCGCTGATCTGGAAGATCGTGCTGGTGGTCGAGTTCCTCGGCCGCTCGAACGGCGTCGGCTTCAAGATCCACCTCGCCTTTTCCAACTTCGACGTGCCGCGGCTGCTGGCCTGGTCGCTCGCCTTCGTCGCGGTGATGCTGGCGCTCGACCTCATGGTGCTGCGCCCGTGGCAGGCCCGCGCCAACCGGTGGAGGGACGATGCGGCTTGAGATCGACGGCCGCGCCTTCGGCGAACGGCAGGTGCTGGGGCGGGTCTCGCTCAGCCTCGGGCGGGGCGAGCGGGTGGCGCTGCTCGGCCCGTCGGGGATCGGCAAGACCACGCTGATGCGGATCGTCGCCGGGCTGGACCGGGGCTTTCAGGGCCGCCGCGAGGTGCCCGAGCGGCTGGCGATGGTGTTTCAGGAACCGACCCTGCTGCCCTGGCGCAGCGCCGCCGCGAACCTGACCCTGCCGACGGGGGCGAGTGCGGCCGAGGCCGCGCGCCTCATGGCCGCGGTGGGGCTCGCCGGGCGCGAGGCGGCCTATCCGCGGCAGCTCTCGCTCGGCCAGCAGCGGCGGCTCGCCTTGGCGCGGGCCTTTGCCGCGCGGCCGGACATTCTGCTGATGGACGAGCCCTTCGCCTCGCTCGATGCCGAGACCGCGGGGCGGATGCTCGACCTGACCGACCGGCTGCTGGGCGACAGCGGGCCGGGGCTGATGCTGGTCACCCACGATCCCGCCCATGCCGCGCGGCTGGGCGCGCGGGCGCTGACCCTCTCGGGCGCGCCTGCGACGCTGGCCGCGGCGCCCGTCACCAGTGCCAGCCGCTGAGGGTGCTGTCGGGGCGCCCGTAGCTGACGAACACCCGCCCGCCGTTCTCGTGCCGGGCGAGCGGCAGCCCGCCGTCGAAGCCCACATCCGCGCGCAGGTCGGCGGGAAGTTCGGCCAGAGTCTCGCGGCAGGCGGTCCGGGCCCGCCAGTGGCTCACGCGTGCCGCCCAGTCGGACAGCCGCCATCCGCGCACGGCCGGGGCCGCGCCGCAATCGATCGTGCTCATGGTTTTGTTCCTTCAAGCAAGGCTTGATGCCTGTCCCGAAGATGCTAGCTTTCGCCGCGCAATACCAACGAAACGCCGGGATGGGGGCATAAGCCGGGCTGATGGACGAGTTGCCGCCTCTGGCCGCCATCCGGGTCTTTGACGCGGTCGCGCGGCGGATGTCGTTCACCGCCGCCGCGGGCGATCTGGGGATGACCCAGGCCGGCGTCAGCTACCAGATCCGCCTGCTCGAGGATCGGCTGGGGGCGGCGCTCTTCCTGCGCAAGCCGCGCGGGATCGAGCTCACCGCGCTGGGCGCGCGGCTGGCGCGGCCCACGCACGAGGCGTTCGATACCCTGCGCGGCGCCTTCGGCCCGCAGAGCGAGACCGAGACGCTGTCGATCTCGGCCCTGCCGACGATGGCGGGGAACTGGCTCTCGCAGCGGCTGGGGCGGTTCCAGATCGAGAACCCGGGGCTGGCCGTCCGGCTCGACAGCTCGGCCCACCTAGTCGATTTCGCGCGCGAGGACATGGACGTGGCGATCCGCTGCGGGGCGGGCGACTGGCCCGGCCTGATCGCGCACCGCCTGTTCGAGGTGGATTTCGCCCCCATGCTGTCGCCGGCGATGGCTGCGGCGCACGGGCCCTTCACCGATCCCGCCCAGATCATGCCGCTGCCCTGGGTCAGCCCGCGCGACCCGACCTGGGACCTGTGGCTCGCCGCCGCGGGGATCGAGCGGAACTGCGAACCCTGCGCCGCGCGTACCGCGCTCGAGCTGAACGTGCAGCTGCACGAGGCCCGCGCGGCGATGGCGGGCGAGGGGGTGGCGCTGCTCACCCCGCGTTTCTTCCGCTTCGAGCTGGCGACCGGGGCGCTGGTCCAGCCGTTCGAGACGCTGGGCACCAACGGCCGGGCGTATTTTCTCGTCTATCCCCCGGCGCGGCGCAACCGCCCGGCGATCCGCGCCCTGCGCCGGTTCCTGATGGCCGAGGTCGCCGCGGACGCCTGACGCCCGCGCCGCGGACGCCCGCGGCGGGGCGGCCTACATCGCCGTCCAGCCGCCATCGACCGAGATCGTGGTCCCGGTGATCTGCGCCGCCGCGTCCGAACACAGGAACACCGCCGTGCCGCCCATCTGCTCGACGGTGGCGAACTCGCCCGAGGGCTGGCGCGACAGCATGACCTTGGCGATCACGTCTTCGCGGCTCATCTTGTGGGTCTTCATCTGGTCGGGAATCTGCGCCTCGACGATCGGGGTCAGCACGTAGCCCGGGCAGATGGCGTTGCAGGTGATGCCCTCGCCCGCGGTCTCGAGCGCGGTGACCTTGGTCAGTCCGACGATCCCGTGCTTGGCCGCCACATAGGCGGATTTGTAGGGCGAGGCGGTCAGCCCGTGCGCCGAGGCGATGTTGACGACCCGCCCCCAGCCCTTGTCCCGCATCAGCGGCAGCGCCGCGGCGGTGGTGTGGAACGCCGACGACAGGTTGATCGCGAGGATCGCGTCCCATTTCTCGGTCGGAAACTCGGGGATCGGGGCGACGTGCTGGATGCCCGCGTTGTTCACCAGGATGTCGCAGCCGCCGAGCTTCTGGGCCGCCTGCGTCACCAGCGCCCGGCAGTCGTCGGGCTTGCTCATGTCGGCGGCCAGATAGATCACCTCGACCCCGTGCTTCCGGGCGAGATCGCGGGCCATCGTGTGATCCTCGTCCCGGTCGGTGAAGCTGTTGATGGCGAGCTTCGCGCCCGCCGCGGCCAGCGCCTCGGCCACGCCCAGACCGATGCCGCTGTTCGACCCGGTGACGACGGCGACCTTGCCCGCCAGACTCTTCTCGACCATGACCCGCGCTCCCTGATGCTGCGGGTGCAGAATATGCCGATGCGGGGCAGAGTAAAGCGCGGGTCCGGTCAGCCGCCGTCGGCGCGTTCGACGCCGCCCGCGCGCATCGCCATCAGCGCCTCGACCAGTGCGCGGGCCGGGCGGGGCAGGGGGCTGCCCGCGCGCCAGACCACGCAGCGGTCGCGCAGCGCCCAGTCCTCGGTCAGCCCCACGAGCGCGATCCGCATCGTCTGCGCGTGCCGGCGCCCGGCCGACTCGGGGACGACGCCGATCCCGACCCCGCCCTCGACCATCCGGCACATCGCCTCGAAGCTGCGGACCTTGACCCTGAGCGCCCGGTCATAGCCGTGCCGCGCCATCAGCCCGCGCAGGAACGCGAGCAGGGTCGAGCCCTCGTGCAGGCCGATATGGGCAAAGCCCAGCGTCTCGGCAAAGCCGACCGGCCCGGCGGCGGCGAGCGGGTGGCCCAGCGGCGCCGCCAGCACCAGCCGGTCGGTCGAGAACACCGCCCGTTCCAGCCCCGACCAGTCGAGGTCGCCCGAGACGATCCCAAGGTCCGCGGCGCCGTCGCGCACCCCGCCCAGGATGTCGTCGGTCAGCCGCTCCTGCAGGTCCACCGTGACCCGCGGGCGGGTGACGAGGAAGCGCGCCAGCACCTCGGGCATGAACTCGGTCACCGCGGTGGTGTTGGCCAGCACCCGCAGGTGCCCCGCCTCGGCTGCGCCCTCGCCGGCGAGCTCGTCGCGCATCGCCTCGACCTGGCGCAGCACGATGCGGGCGTGGCGCAGCATCACCGTCCCCGCCTCGGTCAGGGTGACGCCGCGGTTGCCGCGCACCAGCAGCGGCTGCGGCAGCCCCGCCTCGAGCGCCCGGATGCGGGCCGAGGCGGCGGGCGGCGACAGGAACGCGGCGCGCGCACCTTGGGTGAGGTTGCCGGCCTCGGCCACCGCCACGAACAGCCGCAGGTCGTCCAGATCGACGCGCATCCCGTATTCCACCAAGCCGAACGCGAGCTTAGTTAAATGCGAATTGGCCGAACGCGCAACCCCTGCCATAACCGGGGGCGGAGGCACCTGATGACCCGACTGACCGACTGGATCGGCCGCACCGAGACGGCGACCGAGACCCTGCGCCCGTTCCCCGCCGACGCGCTGGCCGCGACGCTCGACCGCGACGAGAGTTACCCCGAGGGCGCGGCGCTGCCCGATCTGTGGCACTGGCTCTATTTCCTGCCGCTGCACCGGCTGTCCGAGAGCGGCCGCGACGGCCACGCCGCGCGGGGCGGGTTCCTGCCCCCGGTGCCTTTGCCGCGGCGGATGTGGGCGGGCTCGCGCTTCCGCTTTCACGCGCCGCTGCGCGTGGGGGCGCAGGCGACGAAACGCTCCACCATCCTCAAGGTCGAGGAAAAGCAGGGGCGCAGCGGGCCGCTGTGCTTCGTGACCGTGGGGCATGAGCTGATCGACGGCGACACGCTGTGCATCGCCGAGGAACACGACATCGTCTACCGTGAGGATCCCGCCCCCGGCGCCCCCGCGCCCGCGCCGCAGCCCGCGCCCGAGGGGTCCGCGTTCCACCGCGTCATCTCCCCCGACCCGGTGCTGCTGTTCCGCTATTCGGCGCTGACCTTCAACGGCCACCGCATCCACTATGACCAGCCCTACGCCACCGGCGTCGAGGGCTACCCCGGCCTCGTCGTCCACGGCCCGCTGCTGGCGACGCTGCTGATGGACCTGCTGCGGCGTCAGGACATGGGCCGGGTCACGGGCTTCGCCTTCCGGGCGCTCGCCACCATCACCGACACCGCCGATTTCGCGGTCCACGGCGCGCGCCAGCCGGACGGATCGGTGCGCCTGTGGGCGCGCCGGGCCGACGGGGCGCTGGCCATGGACGCCACCGCCACGCTGGAGAGCCCATGACCGCCCCCTCGCCGCACGACCCCTATCAGGACATCCGCGACGGCGTCCGCGCGCTCTGCGCCGAGTTCCCGGCCGACTACCACCGCCGCATCGACGCCGAACGCGGCTACCCCGAGGCGTTCGTCGACGCCCTCACCCGCGCCGGTTGGATGGCGGCGCTGATCCCCGAGGCCTACGGCGGCGCCGGGCTGGGCCTCGCCGAGGCCAGCGTCATCATGGAGGAGATCAACCGCGCCGGCGGCAACTCGGGCGCCTGCCACGGGCAGATGTACAACATGACCACGCTGGTCCGGCATGGCTCCGAGGACCAGCGCCAGCGCTATCTGCCGCGCATCGCGTCGGGCGAGCTGCGGTTGCAGTCGATGGGGGTGACCGAACCCACCACCGGCACGGACACGACCAAGATCCGCACCACCGCCGTCCGCCGGGGCGACCGCTACGTGATCAACGGCCAGAAGGTCTGGATCAGCCGGGTCCAGCACTCGGACCTGATGATCCTGCTGGCGCGGACGACTCCGCTGGCCGAGGTGACGAAGAAATCCGAGGGGATGTCGATCTTCCTCGTCGACATCGCCGAGGCGATGGCGGGCGGGATGGAGGTCAAGCCGATCGCCAACATGGTCAACCACGAGACCAACGAGCTGTTCTTCGACAACCTCGAGATCCCGGTCGAGAACCTGATCGGCGAGGAGGGCAAGGGCTTCAAGTACATCCTCACCGGGCTGAACGCCGAGCGCACGCTGATCGCCGCCGAATGCATCGGCGACGGCTACTGGTTCACCGACAAGGTGGTGGCCTACGCCAAGGAGCGGACGGTCTTCGGCCGCCCCATCGGCCAGAACCAGGGCGTCCAGTTCCCCATCGCCGAAGCCTATATCGAGATCGAGGCCGCCAACCTCATGCGTTGGGAGGCCTGCCGGCTCTACGACGCGGGCCAGCCCTGCGGGGCGCAGGCGAACATGGCCAAGTACCTCGCCGCCAAGGCGAGCTGGGAGGCTGCGAACGCCTGCATCCAGTTCCACGGCGGCTTCGGCTTCGCCGACGAATACGACGTCGAGCGCAAGTTCCGCGAGACGCGGCTTTATCAGGTGGCGCCGATCTCGACCAACCTGATCCTCAGCCACATCGCCGAGCACGTGCTCGGCCTGCCCCGGTCTTTCTGATGGGGGGCTTCTGATGCGGGTGCTCGAGGGGCTGACCGTGGTGGCGGTCGAGCAGGCGGTGGCCGCGCCCTTCGCCACCGCGCGGCTCGCCGACGCGGGCGCGCGGGTGATCAAGATCGAGCGCCCCGAGGGCGACTTTGCCCGCGGTTACGACGACGCGGCGAATGGCCTGTCGAGCTATTTCGTCTGGCTCAACCGCGGCAAGGAATCGGTGGCGCTGGACCTGACCTCGGACGCGGGCAAGGCGGCGCTGACGCAGCTCATCGACGGGGCGGATGTGCTGGTGCAGAACCTCAAGCCCGGCGCGCTGGCGCGGCTGGGGTTTTCGCCCGAGCGGCTGGCGCGGGACTGGCCGCGGCTCATCACCTGCTCGATCTCGGGCTACGGCGAGGACGGGCCGATGGCCGCGCGCAAGGCCTATGACCTGCTCATCCAGGCGGAATCGGGGCTGTCCTCGATCACCGGCGGGCCGGACGGCCCGGCGCGGGTGGGCGTCTCGATCGTGGACATCGCCACGGGGGCCACGGCCCACGCGGCGATCCTCGAGGCGCTGATCGGGCGCGGGATCACCGGGCGCGGGACGGCGATCTCGGTCTCGATGTTCGACGTGATGGCGGACTGGCTGACCGTGCCGCTGATGAACCACGAGGCCGGGCGCAGCCCGCAGCGGCTGGGCCTCGCCCACCCCTCCATCGCGCCCTACGGGGTGTTCACCACCGCCGACGGGGTGGCGATCCTCATGTCGATCCAGTCCGACCGCGAGTTCGCGAGCCTCGCCCGCGGCTTTCTGGACGACCCCGCCATGGCCGCCGACCCGCGCTTTGCCACCAACGTCGCCCGCGTCCGCCACCGCGCCGAGACCGACGCCGCCGTCGCCGCCGCCTTCGCCCGCCGCACGGGGGCCGAGGCGGTCGCGGCGCTCACCGCCGCCGACGTGGCCTTTGCCGCGGTGAACGACATGGCGGGGCTTGCGGCCCACCCGCAACTGCGCCGCATCACCGTGGAAACACCCGTGGGCCCGGTCCGCTATCCGGCCCCCGCCGCCCGCTTCGCCGGCGCGGACCGCCGGTATGGCCCGGTCCCCGGACTGCCTCAAACATCCGAAAAATCAGGGAGGATAAACGGATGACACTGACCACACTGACCCGCCGCGCGCTGATCGCCGCCGGCGCCGCCGCGCTGGCGCTGACCGGCCTGCCGGCGCTCGCGCAAGAGCCGATCGTCATCAAGTTCAGCCATGTCGTCGCCCCGAACACCCCCAAGGGCAAGGGCGCCGAGAAGTTCAAGGAGCTGGCCGAGCAATACACCAACGGGCGGGTGAAGGTTGAAATCTACCCCAACAGCCAGCTCTACAAGGACAAGGAAGAGCTCGAGGCGCTGCAGCTCGGCTCGGTCCAGATGCTTGCGCCGTCGCTGGCCAAGTTCGGGCCGCTGGGGGTGAGTGCCTTCGAGGTCTTCGACCTGCCCTACATCTTCAAGGACACCGCCGCGCTGCGGAAGGTGACCGAGGGCGAGGTGGGCGAGAAGATGCTGGCGCTGCTTGAGCCCAAAGGGATCAAGGGCCTCGCCTACTGGGACAACGGCTTCAAGATCATGACCGCGAACCGGCCGATGATCATGCCCGACGACTTCCTGGGGCTGAAGATGCGCATCCAGTCGTCCAAGGTGCTCGAGGCGCAGTTCGCGGCGCTGGGCGCGGTGCCGCAGGTGATGGCGTTCTCGGAGGTCTATCAGGCCATGCAGACGGGCGTCGTGGACGGGTCCGAGAACACGCCCTCGAACGTCTATACGCAGAAGATGCACGAGGTGCAGAAGCACGCCACGCACTCGAACCACGGCTACATCGGCTACGCGGTGATCGTGAACAAGGCGTTCTGGGACGGGCTGCCCGAGGATATCCGGGCCGAGCTGGACAAGGCGATGGATGAGGCCACGACCTACGCCAACGGCGTGTCCGAGGCCGACAACGCCGCCGCCCTTCAGGCGATCCGCGATGCCGGGACGACCGAGATCCACGAGCAGACCGAGGAAGAGCGCGCCGCCTGGGTCGAGGCGCTGCAGCCGGTCTATCAGCAGATGGAAAGCCGGATCGGCAAGGACACCATCGACATGGTCCGCGCCGCCGCGGAGTAACGGCGCTTGACCCGGATCGAACCGGACGGCCCGCCGCGGTGAGTGGCGGGCCGATCTTTTATATCGAGCCGCGTCAGCATCGGGGTGGCGACCGCAGTTGCCCAAGGTCCAGCCGGCTCCCGGTTGCCGCCTTGATCGGCGCCCGCTGCGGGTGGTTCAGCCACACCTCGGCCACCAGCCACAGCGCCGCGATCACCCACAGGTCGACGGCCGCGCGGTGGGCGGTGCCCGCCCCGCTCAGGTTGCTGCCGAGCGCATCGCCCACGACCGACAGCAGCACGCAGGCGATGAAGGACACGAGCCCGCCGCGCCCGATCGTTGCCAGCGCCCGTCCCGGGGCGCTCGCCGCGATCCACGCCATCAGCGGCGCGAGCGGCACGGCGACCAGCCAGCTCGCCGCCATGATCGCGGTGTAGCGCACGAGGTCGAGCGACCATTTGTCCACCACCCCCACCGCGTGCCACATCGCGTCGGCCAGCCGCTTGCCCTCGGGGCCGAAGCGCCACAGCACCGCCATGCCGAGGCTGTAGAGGGTGACCGCCGCGGCCAGCGCTGTCAGCACCCCCGCGTGGCGGCGCAGGATCGGCATCAAGCGGTGGCGGAACGCCCCCATCGCCACGCCGCTGAAGAACAGCATCTGCCAGGCGAAGGGGTTGAAGAGCAGGCCGTTCCCCTCGCGCTGGTTCGGCAGCAGGGCGTTGAGCGGCCCGGCCACCATCCACAGCGCCACCGACCCCGCCGCAAAGGCCAGCGGCCAGCGCAAGAGCAGCGGCACGACCGCCGGCGCGGCGGCCAGCAGCACCACATACAGCGCCAGCACGTCGAGCAGGTTGGGCTGCATCCACATCACCGCCAGCGCGGTGACATAGGCGAGCGGCAGCTCGACGATCCAGCGGGCATACTCGGACCAGATCGCCGTGTGCCCGAGGTCCAGCGCAAAGAGCCCGCGCGAGGTGAGCGCCAGCGCCACGCCCCCCGCAACCAGCGCGAGCCACACCTGCCCGGCGCGGCGCAGGAACCGCCACTGCGCGGCGCGGCGGCCCGACTGCGCCTCGACCTTGATCCACACCAGCCCGACGAGGAACCCCGAGAGCAGCACGAACAGCTCGGCCGCGTCGTAGATGGCGAAGTTGGTCAGCGTGAACTGCCGCGCCCATCCGGCGGGGATGTGGTTCAGCATGATGCACACCAGCGCGTAACCGCGCAGGGCGTCGAGCGTCGCGTTGCGTCTCATCGCGGCAGCGCGGCCCAGCGTTCGAGCAGGGCGGGGTCCGACAGCAGCGCCGCGCGCTCGGCGCGGTCGAGGAACGACAGCGCCTCGGACTGGCTGGCGGCGGCGTCGATCTTGGCGGCGGCGGCGATGGCCGGCAGGCGCTCGGCCGCGGGGCGCGCGGGCAGCTGCGGCAGCAGCGCGGCGTGGCGGG
>NZ_JBHMQU010000041.1:0-1309 GCF_042435015.1 Paracoccus panacisoli
GCCGAAACCGTCGAGGACCAGCTCGGGGCGCCAGTGCGGGGCCTCGGGACGGCGACCCGGGGCCGCGGTGGCGGCAGTCGGCGCGGCCGCGGGCCGGGGCGCGCCTGCGGGGTCGCCGGATGCGGCGCTGGGGTCAGCGCCTGCCTCGGCGCCCGGTTCAACACCTCGCCCGGTGCCCTGACCGGGGGTCGCGGAGGTGTCCGCGTCGGCGCCCATATCAGATGAGTTGGCGGTGTTCGTCTCGGCGCCCGACGCGGCCCCCGTCTGAGCGCCTGCGCGGCCCGCCATACCGGCGATCCCGGCCGCGTCCCGCGCCCCGGCGTCGCCCCCAGCCCCCGCGACCCCCGCGCCGCCCGCCCGCGCCGACTGCACCAGCCGCTCGAGCATCCCGACGAACAGCCCCGACAGCGCCAGATTGCTCCACTCGGCGTTGGCCGAGCTGTGGACTAGCACCACCTGCCCCTCGCCCAGCCGCGCGCGCGTCACCAGCGGCGTGCCGTCCGACAGCGCGGCGAGCACCCGCCCCGGCAGCTCGGGGTCGGGCTCGGGCAGAAGCTGGGCGCGCACCCGGACCTCGGCCGGGATCGTCAGCCCGGCGAAGAGGCCGTCGGCGGCGAAGGGGGCGATCTCGCGCGGCTCGCCCCAGCTCAGCGCCCCGCCGGCCGCCCGCCCGCCGGGACGCAGCCGCACCGGCATCAGCGGCTCGGCGGCGAGGTCGGGCATCGCGGCGAGCCGCGGCCCTGCGAAGCGGACCAGCATCCCGCCGCCCGCGACCCAGTCCGAGAGCGCCTCGGCCTGCGCGCCGACCGGGGCGTCGACCAGCACCAGCACGTCGGGATGGGCAGGCAGCACCTCGGAGAGCCCGCCCTCGATCAGGTCGGTCGCGGGCGCCAGCGCCTCGCGCAGGTAGTGCAAGGGCGCGAGCAGCGCCTGCCCCTCGGTCGCGCGGGCGTCGCCCACCAGCGCCACCTTGCGCCGCCGGAGCGCGTCGTCAGCCAGCACCACCGCCCCGGCGGAGGCCTCGCCCTCGAGCGCGAAGCGGATGACGCGGTTGCGCAACTCCGGCGGCAGGTCGAGGGGCAGCGTGGCGGCGAACCCCTCGCCCTCGGCCGTGGCGTCGGGCGGGGTGAGGCGGGCAAGCGGGCGCGGGGTACCCTGCGGGTCGGGACCGATGGCGAGAACCGCGGGCAGCGGGCCCGGCGCGGTCGCGGTGACGCGCAGGGCCGGGCGGGGGCCGGGGTCGCTGGCCAGCGCCCGCAGCGCCCGGGCGCGCGCCGGGGGGATCGCGTTGATCTCGACCCCGGTGAAG
>NZ_JBHMQU010000042.1:0-4068 GCF_042435015.1 Paracoccus panacisoli
CCGAGCGGGTTGGCCGCCCCCGGCTGCGGCGCGGGGTTCTGGGCGGCGCGCGGTGGCGCGGCGCTGCGCGTGGGCGCCGGGGAGTCGGGACCGGGGGGCGGCGCGGTTGTGGGTGCGCGCGGCGTTGGGAGGGCGGCCGCGGGGCGTGCGGTGCTACCGGGGGACGTGCCGAGGTGGTTCGTGCTGGGAGGGCTGGCGGACGACGGTCCCGAGCCGAGCGCGGGGAGTGCTGCGCCTGGGCCGGCTGCGGGGGGGGTCGTGGTGACGCCGCCCGTATTGGACCCCGCGTTGGCGGAGGACGGAGCCTTGCCGGAGCCAGAGCCGGAGCCAGAGCCGGGTGCCGGCGAGGGGCTGGTGATGCGGCCTGGATTCGACCCTTTGGCAACTTGGGATGCGGGCTCGGTTGCCGCGTGGACGGGCTGAGCCGCTTGGGCGGTCGTCGGGAACACCGTGCCCAAGCCACCCACCTTCGAATCAGCACCAGCGGCGGCAGACGCCTCACCAACAGCAGGCACGGCCTCGTCCGTCTGACCGGAGGGCACGTAGGCGGCGCGGTGTCCGGGGGGGCTTGCGGTCATGTCACGCCTCCGCCCGCACCCTTGGCGCGGTTGATCGTCTCGGCGTTGCGGACGGTCGAGCGCAGCACCTCGTCGCGGGGCCCGAAGGCCTGACGGGTGCCCTGGCTCATCACCAAGAGCAGCTCGCACTCGGCGATCGCCGCCGGGCGGTGGGCCATGATGATCACCGCGCCGCCCCGCGCCTTGATGGCGCGGATGGCAAGGTTCAGCGCCTCGGACCCCTCGTTGTCGAGATTCGAGTTCGGCTCGTCGAGGACGAACAGCACCGGATCGAGATAGAGCGCGCGGGCCAGCCCGACGCGCTGGATCTGCCCGCCGGAGAGCCGTGCGCCGGCCTGCGCGATCGGCGTGTCGTAGCCCTGCGGCAGGTCGAGGATCATCCGGTGCGCCGCCGCCGCGGTCGCCGCGCGGACCACGGCGTCGGGGTCGGGCGAGGGCGAAAGCCGGGCGATGTTCTCGGCGATGGTGCCGTCGAACAGCGTCACCTGCTGGGGCAGATAGCCGATCAGCCCGCCCAGCACGTCCGGGTCATACTGCTCCAGCGTCGCCCCATCGAGGCGGATCGCGCCGCCCGCCGCTGGCCAGGCGCCGATCAGCGCCCGTGCCAGCGTGGACTTGCCCGCCCCGGACGGGCCGATCACCCCGAGCGCCTGCCCGGGGCCGAGCGAGAAGCTGACCCCGCGCAGCGTGGGCACCGACTGGCCGGGCGGCACCACGGTGAGGTTCGACACCTCGAGCCGCGCCGCCGGGCGGGGCAGGGGCGTGCGCGGCGGCTGCGGCGGGCGGCGGCTCAGCAGGTTGCCCATCCGCGCCCACCCGTCCTGGGCGCGCTGGATCACCTGCCAGCCGCCGACGATCTGCTCGATCGGCGCCAGCGCCCGGCCCATCAGGATCGAGCTGGCGATCATCGCCCCGGGCGTCACCTCCTGCCGCAGCACCAGCCACGCCCCGGCGGCGAGCAGCGCCGATTGCAGGAACAGCCGGAAGGTGCGCGAGAACACCGCGAAGAACGAGCCGCGGTCGGCGCCTGTCATCGTCGCCTGCGCCATCCGCTCGCGCGCCCCGCGCCAGCGCAAAAAGGTCGCCTGCCGCATCCCGAGCGCGCCGATCAGCTCGCCCTCGTCGCGGTAGAGGTCGGCGGCGCGGTCGGCGGTCTGGCCGGACAGCACCGCCTGCTGCAGCGGCCGGCGCGTCAGCGACTGGTTGAGCCAGGTGGTGATGACGAGAATCAGCCCGCCGATGGTGGCCACCACCCCCAGCACCGGATGAAAGAGATAAAGCCCGGCGAGGAACACCGGCGCCCAGGGCAGGTCGAACAGCGCCATCAGCACCGGCGAGCCGATGAGCTGGCGCACCGCCTCGAGGTCGCGCAGGCCGCCTTGGGCGGCATGGGTCTGGCCGGTCGCCGCGCCCTCGGCGAGGGCGGCCTGGAACACCCGCTGCTCCATCCGGTCCTGGAAGCGCATCGCCACGCGGGCCATCACCCGGGTGCGGGCAAGGTCGATCAGCCCCATCATGGCAAAGAGAAACGCCACCAGCGCGAACAGCCCCGCGAGCGTGGGGACCGAGCGGCTGCCCAGCACCCGGTCATAGACCTGCATCATGAAGAGCGGCCCGGTCAGGTTCAGCAGGTTCACCGCGACCGAGAACACCGCGACGGCCGCGACCAGCCCCAGGCTGCCGCCACGGGCGGCCCTGAGTTCGGCGAATCCGTCATGCCGTCCGGGTGGCGCTGCCATCGTCCCCTTTCCCGTCGCAGGCTCGTGTCATCGTCCAGTTGCCTGGCCGGTTGCCGCGGTCCGCTTCCGTCACTATCCCATCCGCAATGGCGTAAACAGGCCCGACGTCGGCTTCATCGCACGGACGGGTTAAGGAGAGGTTCATGGCCGCGATTTCCATTCGCCCGCGCGGGACGCTTGCCGCTGCGGCACTCGCGCTTCTCGCAGGCTGCGCCACGGCGCCCGAGGGGCAGATCGCCGACCCCTATGAGCCGATGAACCGGCAGGTCCACGCCTTCAACAAGTCGCTGGATGCCACCGTGCTGCGCCCGATCAGCCGCGCGGTGCGCCGCGGCGACGGCGAGGCGGTCACGGCTGCCGCCGCCCCGAACCCCCACCCGTGGGAACCGGGGCCGGGCCCGGTCGAGATGGTCGGCAACTTCGGGTCGAACCTCTCGCTGCCGGGCAAGGTGGTCAACAGCCTGCTGCAGGGCCGACCGCAGCCAGCGGCGCAGAACGCGGCGCGGTTCCTCGTCAACTCGACGCTCGGGCTGGCCGGGGTCTTCGATCCCGCGGGGCGCGAGTTCGCGCTGCAAGAGATCGACACCGACTTCGGCGAGACGCTGCACGTCTGGGGGGTGCCGGCGGGCGCCTATCTCGAGCTGCCGGTGCTCGGCCCCTCGACCGAGCGCGATTTCGCCGGGAAGATCGTCGATTTCGTGATGATCGACCCGCTCGACAGCGTGCTGACCTCCGAGCAGAAGGCGGCGGGCACGGTGGCGCGCATCGTCTCAAAAGCCGGTGAGCGGGCGCGTTTCGGCTCGACCGTGGACTCGGTTCTGCACGACAGTGCCGACAGCTACGCGCAGGCCCGGCTGCTCTACAGCCAGCACCGCCGTTTCGAGCTCAAGCAGGAAGAGGACGTCATTGACCCATATGCCGATTGAGACCCGCCGCGGGTTCCTGGGCCTGATGGCCACCGGGGCGCTGGCCGTGGGCCTGCCCGCCATGCCGGCCTGGGCCGCGTTGTCTGCCGCATCCGCCACCGCCGCCATCCAGCGCGCCGTGGACGAGGTCTTCGCCATCATCAACGCCGGCACCCCGCCGGCCGAGATGTACCGCCGCTTCGAGGGGGTGTTCACCCGCCACGCCGACGTGGACGCCATCGCCCGCTCGGCGCTGGGACCGGCGGCGCGCGGGCTCGACCCGGCCACCTTCGGGCGCTTCAAGCAGGCGATGACCGGCTATATCGCGCGCAAGTACGGCAAGCGCTTCCGCGAGTTCATCGGCTCGAAGATCGAGGTGGGCGGCGCCAAGCCGGTCAAGTCGTTCTGGTCGGTCAGCTCGACCGCCTATCTGAACGGGCGCAGCCCGATGCAGGTCGACTGGCACATCTCGGACAAGACCGGGCAGCCGCGGTTCTTCAACCTCATCATCGAGGGGGTGAACATGCTCGCGTCCGAGCGCGAGGAGATCGGCGCGATGCTGGCCCGCCGCAAGGGCGACCTGAACGGGCTGATCGCGGATCTGCAGCAGGCGGGCTGACCGCATCCCCCCGTCGCCACGAGAAAGGGCCCGCCGGACTGGCGGGCCCTTTTCGCATGGGCGCGGCGGTCAGGTGAGGCCGGGGTCAGTTGAGGCGGGGGATGGCGTTCAGCGCCTCGGCCAGCGCATCGCCCCCGGTGGCGGGCGCGGTGGCGCCGCGGTCGGCCGGGGCAGGGGCCGGGGCGCTGCCGCCCTGGGCTGCGGGCAGCGCGGCCTCGATCGCGGCG
>NZ_JBHMQU010000043.1:0-28614 GCF_042435015.1 Paracoccus panacisoli
GCGGGCCAGCGCCGAGGCGGCCCCCGCGGCCACCCCGGACGCGGCCGAGCCGACCGCCGCTGCCGTCGCCCCGGCCGTGGTCAAGTCCGGCGCGCCGCTGGTCCAGATCGGCGCCTTCGACTCGGGCGCCATCGCCGAAAGCGAATGGAGCCGCGTGTCGGGCCGCTACGGCGACCTGTTCTCGGGCAAGTCGCCGCTTGTGCAGGAGCACAAGGCCGGCGGGCGCACCTTCTACCGCCTGCGTGTGGCCGGGTTCGAGACCCGCGACGAGGCGCGCAAGTTCTGCGCCGCGCTGATCGCCGCCGGCACCGACTGCATCCCCGCGGCGGCGAAGTGAGCCTGACGCCTGCGAATGCCGCCCCGCCCCCCTCGGGCGGGGCGTTCGCGTCCCCGGGTCTGGCGCACGGCGCCACGATCCTCGGCGTCGAGGGGCTGATGCTAGGCGCGGACGAACGCGCCTTCCTGCGCGAGGCCGATCCCTGGGGGTTCATCCTCTTCGCCCGCAACGTCGCCGACCCCGCGCAGCTCGCGCGCCTGACCGCCGATCTGCGCGAGGCGGTGGGCCGTGACGCGGTGGTGATGGTCGATCAGGAGGGCGGGCGCGTCCAGCGCCTCACCGCGCCGCACTGGACCGACTGGCCCGCGGCGATGGACTCGGCCGCCGACGGCGCCCGCGCGGTGGCGCTGCGCCACCGGCTGATGGGGCAGGAGCTGCGGGCGGTCGGCATCGACGCCGACGCGGCGCCCTGCCTCGACGTGGCGGACGCCGAGACCCATCCCTTCCTGCGCAACCGCTGCTTCGGCACCGACCCCGAGACCGTAGCCCGCATGGGCCGGGCGGCGGCCGACGGGCTCATGGCCGCGGGCGTGCTGCCGATCGTCAAGCACATGCCGGGGCACGGGCGGGCGCGGGTGGACAGCCACCACGACCTGCCGGTGCTCGACGTGGCGCTCGACGCGCTCGACGCCCGCGACTTCGCGCCGTTTCGGGCGCTCGCCGATCTGCCGCTGGGGATGACCGCGCATATCCGGCTGACGGCGCTCGACGACGGCCCGGCGACGGCCTCGCCCGCCGCCATCGCGCTGATCCGCGAGCGGATCGGGTTCGGCGGGCTTCTGATGAGCGACGACATCGGGATGAACGCGCTGTCCGGCACCCCGGCCGAGCGCGCCGCCGCCGCCATCGCCGCGGGTTGCGACCTCGTGCTGGTCTGCAACCTGACGCGGGCCGAGTTCGCCGCCGTGGCCGAGGCCGCAGGCCCGATGTCCGAAGCCGCCGCCGCCCGCGCGACGGCCGCTCTGGCCCGCCGCGGCCCGCCGGACGACGCCGACCCCGCCGCGCTCAGGGCCGAGCTCGACGCGCTGACCCGCCGCGCCTGAGCCTCAGCCGAGCCAGTCGCGCGCCAGCCCCGGCAGGGCGGCAAACTCCTCCAGCATCGCGTCCGGGCCGAGCCGCGCGATCCCCTCGCCCTCGGGTCCGAACCCGACCAGCGCCACCCGCACGCCCGCGGCGCGCGCGGTCCTGAGATCCGTCTCGGTGTCGCCGACCAGAAACGACCGCGCCACCGTGCCCCCGGCCCGCGCCACGCTTTCGGCGTAGGGGCGCGGGTCCGGCTTGCGCACCGGCAGCGTATCGGCCCCTACGAGCGCGGCGAACCGCTCCCGCACCCCCAGCGCGGCGAGCAGCCGCTCGGCCAGCGCCTCGGGCTTGTTGGTGCAGACGGCGAGCGCGTAGCCCGCCGCCGCCAGCGCCTCGAGCGCCGCCTCGGTGCCGGGATAAAGCCGCGTCGTGTCGGCAAGGCAGTTGCCGTAGTGGTCGAGCAGCAGCGGGAAATCCTCGTCCTCGGCGCCGGGCGGCAGCAGCATCTCGGCGGGCGCCCGCGCATAGCCCGCGCGCAGCATCGCCCGGCCGCCGTGAAAGGCGATGCCCGCATCCGCCACCGGGTCGAGCGGCCGCCCCAGCCCGCGCGCGGCCAGACAGGCGTTGGCCGCGGCGATGAGGTCGCCCGCCGTGTCGGCCAGCGTTCCGTCGAGGTCGAACACCACCGTCCCGCGATCCCTGCCGTTCTGCGTCACGCCCGTAACCTTTCGTCAAACCTTGTGAGCGGCCGCACCCTTTCACACCGCGCCCGGCGTGGCTAGAAGTCCCCGGACAAACGACGGGACGGCAGGATGATGGCGGACGAGCGCGCGGCCGGGCAGGGCCATTCGGAACATGTGGCCCCCGGGGACTCGCACGTCGCGTCCGCTGCGACGCAGCCGGTGGCGCTGGTGGTGCTGGCGGCGGGGCAGGGCAGCCGGATGCTGTCGGACCTGCCCAAGGTGCTGCACCGGCTGGGCGGCGTGCCGCTGGTCGGCCATGCCCTCGCCGCCGGGCGCAGCCTCGACCCCGCGCGGGTCGTCGTGGTCGCGGGGCACGGCGCCGAGGCGGTGACGAAGGCGGTCGGCAAGCTCGACCCCGAGGCGCAGGTGGCGCTGCAGGCCGAGCAGCTCGGCACCGGCCACGCGGTCGCGCAGGCGCTGCCGCTGCTCGAGGGGTTCGCGGGCCGGGTCGTGGTGCTTTACGGCGACACCCCCTTCATCTCGGCCGAGACGCTGGCGGCGCTGGCCGCGCACCCCGCCGACGTGGTCGTGCTGGGGTTCGAGGCCGCCGATCCCGGCCGCTACGGGCGGCTGATCGTCAAGGGCGACACGCTCGACCGGATCGTCGAGTTCAAGGACGCCGACGAGGCGACCCGGCAGGTCGCGCTCTGCAATTCGGGCGTGATGGCGGTCGAGGCGGCGCTGCTGGCCGATCTCGTCGGCCGGCTCGGCAACGACAACGCGGCGGGCGAATACTACCTCACCGACATCGTGGGCCTCGCCCGCGCCGAGGGGCGCACCGCGGCCGTGGTCACCTGCGACGAGGCCGAGACGCTGGGGATCAACACCCGCGCCGAACTCGCCGCCGCCGAGGCCGCGTTCCAGGCCCGCAAGCGCGCCGAGGCCGTCGAGGCGGGGGTGGCGCTGGCCGATCCCGCGACGGTCTGGTTCGCCCCCGACACCGCCATCGGCCGCGACGCGGTGATCGGGCAGAACGTGGTGTTCGGCCCCGGCGTGACGGTCGAGAGCGGGGCCGAGATCCTGCCCTTCTGCCACCTCGAGGGCTGTCACGTCAGCGCCGGCGCCACGGTCGGCCCGTTCGCCCGGCTGCGCCCGGGCGCGGAACTCGGCGGCGATGTCCATGTCGGGAACTTCGTCGAGATCAAGAACAGCGTGCTCGACGCCGGCGTGAAGGTCGGCCACCTCACCTATCTCGGCGACGCCCATGTGGGTGAGCGCGCCAACATCGGCGCGGGCACGGTGACCTGCAACTACGACGGCGTCGGCAAGCACCGGACCGAGATCGGCGCGGACGCCTTCATCGGCTCGGACACGATGCTGGTGGCCCCCGTCCGGGTCGGGGCGCGGGCGATGACCGGCTCGGGCTCGGTGATCACCGCCGACGTGCCCGACGACGCGCTGGGGCTCGGCCGCGCCCGGCAGGTGACGAAACCCGGCCTCGCGGCCCGCATCATGCAGGCGCTGCGCGCCGCCAAGGGACGATAATCATGTGTGGAATCATCGGCATCCTCGGCAACCATCAGGTCGGGCCGCAACTGGTCGAGGCGCTGCAGCGGCTCGAATATCGCGGCTATGACAGCGCCGGGGTGGCGACGGTGGACGACGCCGGGCGCCTCGACCGCCGCCGCGCGGTGGGCAAGCTCGTCAACCTCTCGGACCGGCTGGTGCTCGACCCGCTCGAGGGCCGCTCCGGGATCGGCCACACCCGCTGGGCCACCCACGGCGCCGCGACCGAGGGCAACGCCCACCCGCACCGCCACGGCCCGGTCGCGGTCGTCCACAACGGCATCATCGAGAACTTCCGCGAACTGCGCGCCGAGCTGGCCGCCGAGGGGATCGTCCCCGAAAGCGAGACCGACACCGAGACCGTGGCGCTGTTGACCGGGCACCACATGGCCCAGGGGATGGAACCGCTCGAGGCGGTGCGCGCGACGCTTTCGCGGCTGCGCGGGGCCTTTGCGCTCGCGTTCCTGTTCGAGGGCGAGGGCGACCTGATGATCGGTGCCCGCAAGGGCAGCCCGCTGGCGCTCGGGCATGGCGAGGGCGAGATGTTCCTCGGCTCGGACGCCATCGCGCTGGCGCCCTTCACCGACCTCGTGACCTATCTCGAGGACGGCGACCACGTGGTCCTGACCCGCGGCGGCGCGCAGGTCTACGATGCCGAGGGGCGGCTGGTGAATCGCGAGGCCGCGCGCATCGACGTGGGCACCACCGCTATCGACAAGGGCGGCTACCGCCACTTCATGGCTAAGGAGATCGCCCAGCAGCCCGGCGTGCTGGCCGACGCGCTGTCGCACTACATCAAGGACGGGCGGATCGTCCTGCCCGAGACCGTCGATTTCACCGGCGTCGAGCGTGTCACGCTGGTCGGCTGCGGCACCGCCTATTACGCCGCCTGGGTGGCTAAATACTGGTTCGAGCGGATCGCGGGCCTGCCGGCCGAGGTCGATGTCGCGTCCGAGTTCCGCTACCGCGAGCCGCCGCTGTCGCCGCGCTCGTGGGCGATCTTCGTCAGCCAGTCGGGCGAGACGGCGGACACGCTCGCGGCGCTGCACTACTGCAAGGACAAGGTGGCGCGGACGCTGGGGGTGGTGAACGTGGGCACCTCGGCCATCGCGCGCGAGGCTGACGTGGCGCTGCCGATCATGGCGGGGGTCGAGGTCGGCGTCGCCTCGACCAAGGCCTTCACCTGCCAGCTGGCGGTGCTGGCGGTGCTGGCGCTCAAGGCGGCGCAGGATCGCGGCGTGCTCGACCCGGCGTCGCTCTCGGCGCATCTGGATGACCTGCTGTCGATCCCGGCGCTGGTGAGCCAGGCGGTGGGGACGAGCGATGACTGCAAGCGGCTGGCGGGCTGGCTGTCCGAGGCGCAGGACGTGCTGTTCCTCGGCCGCGGCGCGCTCTATCCCATCGCCCTCGAGGGGGCGCTGAAGCTCAAGGAAATCAGCTACATCCACGCCGAAGGTTACGCGTCGGGCGAACTCAAGCACGGGCCCATCGCGCTGGTGGACCGGATGGTGCCGGTGGTGGTCGTGGCGCCGTCCGACCCGCTTTTCGAGAAGACCGTCTCGAACATGCAGGAGGTGATGGCGCGGCAAGGGCCCGTGCTGCTCGTCTCGGATGCCGAGGGGATCGCGGCGGCGGGCGAGGGGGTGCACGCGGCGCTGACGATGCCGGCCGGGGGCGGGGCGTTTGCGCCCATCGTCCATGCGGTGCCGATGCAGCTGCTGGCCTATCACACGGCGGTCGCCAAGGGGACCGACGTGGACCAGCCGCGCAACCTCGCCAAGTCGGTGACGGTCGAGTAGCGCCGCCCGGCGACCCCGGACAGGGCGGAAACGGCGATGCACGATCCCTGCAGGGTTCGTGGATCGTTCATGCGATGTTCATGCAAAGTTCATGCGAACGCCTCGCCGCGTGACCGGCCGCGGTGCAACCCGAGCGGCGCGTCGCGGGTTCGGTGGCGGCATCGCAAGGGGATCAGGCCATGAACGACCGCACAACCCGCGACACGGGCGCGCCGAAGGCAGACGAGGATGACGGCCTGATCGAGCGGATCGAGGCCGCAGACGTGGCGCTTTCGGAAGAGGCGGGGAAGCTGCGCGACCACCCGCTCGTCGAGGCGGCGGGCGCGGCGAGCGAGATCGCCGACCAGCCCCCCGCGCTTCAGCTCGCGGCCCTGGCGGTGGCGGCCGGGGTGCTCGCCGGGCGGCCGCGGCTGGCCGAGGGCGGGGTGCGGGCGTTCCTCGCCCTGACCGTGGCGATCCAGACCAAGGCGGCGATCAAGAAGGCGGTGGTGCGGACCCGGCCCTACAAGCTGCTGGACGAGGGGCATTACGAGACAGGCGTGGGCGGGCCGGATGAGCACCCCTACAACTCGTTCCCGTCGGGCCACACCGCGGACGCCTTTGCGGCGGCGCAGGCGATCGGGCGGGTGGCGCCGGGGCTGCGGGGTCCGGCGCTCGGTCTCGCGGCGCTGATCGGGCTGGTGCAGGTGCCGCGCGCGACGCATCACCTCGCGGATGTGGTGGCGGGCGCAGCGGTCGGCGTCGCCGCCGAGGCCGCCGTCGCGGCCGCGATGGGGGTGATCCCGCAAGAGGAGATGCGGCGGGTGCGGATGGGCGTGGCGCGGCGTTCGTGGCTGCCGGGCGCGGGGCGTGGCGAGGAGCGGACGAGTCGGGGGTGAGTGGGGCGGGAGGGCGGTGTCACCGCTTGGCTTCAAGAGACTCCGGGGGTGACATGCGGCCTGCGCACTAGCATCGCGTGCGCGGCGCGCCATGCCCCCGGGTTGGAGGCGCTGCCTCAGTTGGCGCTTGCCGGGGCGGCGATCCTTGTCAGCGGCTCTGATCCGTTAAGGGGGCTCTGCCCCCGCCGGCCCTGCGGGCCGACTCCCCCGGGATATTTGGGCAAGGAAGAATGGGCCGGTGGAGGGCGTTCATCGGAAGCTTGCAGGCAGGGCGGGGACGTCTGGCACAGGGTAGGTGTTGCTGCCTTCGGTGCCGAGAGCCGGCAAGAGAGCGGGGGCGCACATTATTAGCCTAGCGGGTTGGACGCGCAGGGGTGCAATGGCGCCGGACACGCGCCGCTCCCGCAATCAGACGAGAGCAATGGTGGGAACGGTCGGTGCCGGGCGTGTTGACCGAGAGGGGCGCTATGGCGCGTGATACACGTGGCTGCCGCGATCCGACGAGGGGGACGGCGCCGGCACGCCGCGCACAGCGTGTTGAGCGGCAGGGTATGCTACAGCGCCCGGGCTCGCGCAGCTCCCTGTGGGTCCCACGCTCAAAGGCTTACGGCGGTGTGCCGGACGGCGCGATGGCTTTGCCACGCCGGCCGGTTCCCTGGCACGCAAGGCTGCGGCGCGTGCAGGCATCCGTTCTGTTCCATCGCCAGCTAGGACGCGGAGCGTAGGTGCACGAACTACGGGGTCGTAGAGGTCGGGCAGGTCTTCTATCAGCCGCGCGCCAGCGCGTGCGAGCCTGAACTCGCCCTCCGCAGGCATCGTACAGGGCCTCAACCCACTTTTCCCATCCACCTCACCCTATCGCCGAGCGCACGCACCGTGCAGCGCCCTCACCCCACCGGACCCATCCACCTCACCCCATCGCCGACAGGCGCTGCCGCACCGCCTCGCGCTCCACCTCGGCGCGCGGGCCGGACAGCACCGCGCGGCCGCGGTCCATCACCGTGATGCGGTCGCCGAGTGACCAGGCGAAGTCGAAATACTGCTCGACCAGCACGATCGCCATCTCGCCCGCGTCGCGCAGCGCGGTGATGACCCGGCCGATCTGGGCGATGATGTTGGGCTGGATGCCCTCGGTCGGCTCGTCCATCAGCAGCACCTTCGGCCGGATCACCAGCGCCCGGGCGATGGCGAGCTGCTGCTGCTGGCCGCCCGACAGGTCGCCGCCGCGGCGGTGGGCCATCTCGGCCAGCACCGGGAAGCTGTCGTAGACCGCATCCGGCACCCGCCGCGCGCCGCGGGGCAGGCAGCCGAGCCCGGTCTCGAGGTTCTCGCGCACCGTCAGCATCGGGAAGATCGCCCGCCCCTGCGGCACATAGGCGACGCCCCGCCGGGCCATGCCCTGCGCCGTCACCCGCCCCAGCCGCTCACCCATCAGCCGCAGCTCGCCGCCCGAGCGGGGGTGGCGCCCGGCCAGCAGGTTCATCAGCGAGGTCTTGCCCACGCCGTTGTAGCCCATCACGCAGGCGACCTCGCCCGGGCCGGCGCTCAGCGACACGCCGTGCAGGATCTGGCTGCCGCCATAGTGCAGCGTCACGTTCTCGGCCTCGATCATCGCGGTTTCCTTCCCTAGCGGCCCAGATAGACGTCGATCACCTGCGCGTTGGCCGAGACGTGGTCGAGCGACCCCTCGGCCAGCACCGCGCCCTGGTGCAGCACGGTGACCTTGCAGTCGAGGCGGCGCACGAACTCCATGTCATGCTCGACCACCACCACGGCGCGGGTCTCGGCCAGACGGCGCAAGAGCGCCGTGGTCGCCTCGCGCTCGGCGAGCGTCATGCCGGCGGCGGGCTCGTCCACCAGCAGAAGCCGGGGTTCCGAGGCGAGCAGCATCCCGATCTCGAGCCATTGCTTCTGGCCGTGCGACAGCTCGCCCGCCTTGCGGTGAAGCTGGTCCCCCAGCCCGACCTCGGCCGCGAGCGCCGCCACCCGGGCGCGGCTGGCGGGCGTCGGGCGCCAGCGCAGCACCGCCAGCGGTCCCCGCGCGGCCTTGAGCGCGAGGGTCAGGTTCTCGGCCACGCTCTGATCCTCGAACACCGTGGGGCGCTGGAACTTGCGGCCGATGCCGGCGCGGGCGATGCGCGCCTCGGACATCCCGACCAGCGAGACCGAGCGCTCGCCCCAGAGCACGTCGCCCGTGTCGGGGCGGGTCTTGCCGGTCACGATGTCCATGAAGGTGGTCTTGCCGGCGCCGTTCGGGCCGATGATGGCGCGCAGCTCGGCCGGGCCGATGGCGAAGGAAAGGCCGTTGATGGCGCGGAACCCGTCGAAGGTCTTGCTGACGCCGGAAACCTCGAGAAGCGCGCTCATGCCTGGGCCTCGCGTTCGCGCAGCGCGCCGAGGTCGGGGCCGAGGTCGGCGCCGTGCCGGCGCGGGGGGCGCAGGCGCATGAGCGCATCCCAGAGCGACGAGAGCCCGCGCGGCGCCAGCAGCGTCACGGCGACGAAGCCGAAGCCGAGCAGCACCTGCCACCAGTCCACCCAGCGGATCGTCAGCGGCCCGAGGGTGAGGTCGGGGGCGCGGCCGCCGGTGAACCAGCTCGACAGCAGCGACACGGCGATGGCGCCGACGATGGCGCCGTAGATGCGCCCGCGCCCGCCGATCGCCACCCAGACGGCGAGGTAGATCGAGGCAATGGGCATCAGCTCGGCCGGGTTGATGATCCCCGCCTGCGGGTAATAGAGCGCGCCCGCCACCCCGCAGATCATCGCCGACAGGGTGAAGACGGTCAGCTTGAAGGTCTCGACCGGGTAGCCGAGGAAGCGGACCCGCGCCTCATCGTCGCGGATGGCGCGGATCACGCTGCCGAACTTGCCGCCGGTGATCCAGGTCGCGAGCACCATCCCGCAGGCGAGCGCAAAGGCCGAGGCCCAGAGGAAGCGGATCGAGATCACCGCCTGCGGCACGTCGGCCGCGCCGGGGATGTTCTGCAAGCCCGACAGCCCGTTGTTGCCGCGAAAGCCCGCGTCGTTCTGGAAGAGCCACAGCGCCAGCGCCAGCGTCATCGCCTGGGTCAGGATCGAGAGATAGACCCCGTTCACCCGCGCCCGGAAGGCCAGCCACCCGAAGAGCGCGGCGAGCAGTCCCGGCACGGCGAGGACGAGCACGAGCTGGGCGGGCAGGGAGTGGGCGAAGGCCCAGCTCCACGGCAGGTCGGTCGAGCCGACGACGCCGAAGATCTGCGCGGCGGTGCCCTGCGCCAGCTCGGCCGGGGTCGGCGGGATGGGGGCGGTGGCGAGGGTGGCGGCGACGCCCTCGGCGGTGCGGGCGTACATCAGCCACTGGCCGATCATGTAGCCGCCGAGCGCGAAGAAGGCCATGTGGCCGAGGGACAGGATCCCCGCGTAGCCCCAGACGAGGTCCATCGCCACCGCGGCGAGCGCGAGGCAGAGGGTCTTGCCCAGAAGCTTGACGGTCGAGGTGGCGAGCGCGCCCGAGCCGTAGGCCTCGGACCCCAGGGTGATGGCGAGCGTGGCGAGCGCCAGCAGCGTGAGCGCGGTGAGCAGCGCGGGGTGGCGGCGGATCAGCATGGGTGGGCCCCTCCCTCAGGCCGCGGCGGCCCGGCCCCGCTGCGGCATGATCCCGCGCGGCCGGAACTGGATGAAGACGATGATGAAGAGGATCATGAAGGTCTGCGCGGCGAGCGTGTTGCCGGGGTTCATGACCTCGATGCCCTTCTGCAGCCCGCCGATCAGCGCGGCCCCGGCGAGCGTCCCCCAGATGTTGCCGACCCCGCCCACGACGACCGTCATGAAGCTCTGCACGATGTAGTCGCTGCCGAGCTCGGACGTGACCTTGGCGAAGAGGCCGATGGCGACGCCCGCGATGCCGGCGATGCCCGAGCCCAGGCCGAAGGTCAGCATGGCGATGCGGTCGGGGTCGATCCCCATGCTGGCCGCCATGCCGGGGTTCTGGGTCACGGCGCGGACCTGCAGCCCCAGTCGGGTGCGGTTCATGATGACCACGAAGAGGGCGAGGAACATCAGCGCGAGGACGAAGATTGCCACCCGGATCGATGAGATCTGGATCGTCTCGCCCCCGCCGACCGACCCCTCGAGCCAGGCCGGCGCGGTCAGCGGCCGGGCCTGGGTGCCGAACACGTTCTTGGCGATCTGCTGCAGCGCGATGGACACCCCGAAGGTCGCCAGCAGCGTCTCGAGCGGGCGGCGGGCGAGGCGGCGGATGACGACGCGGTAGAGCACCACCCCGGCCAGCGCGGTGACGAGGAACGCCGCCGGCAGCGCCACGATCAGCGACAGCGTGCGGTTGGCGATCAGCGTCTGGACGACGTAGCCGGTATAGGCGCCCATCATGATGAACTCGCCATGCGCCATGTTGATGACGCCCATGACGCCGAAGGTGATGGCGAGGCCGATGGCGGCGAGGAAGTAGATCGAGGCCAGCGACAGCGCGTCGAGCGCGAGGTCGGCGGCCTGCGCCGCGCCCTGCCGGACCGCCATGCCGCGCAGGGCGGCGCGGGCAGCGTCGGTGACGGCGGGGTCCGGCTCGACATAGACATCGGCGAAGCGGTGGGCGGCCAGCGCCGTGTCGATCTCGGCCGTGGTGGCGGCGTCGGGGACGCGGCCTGCGGCGGCGAGCGCCTCGTAGGCGGCATCGCGGCGGGCGGGGTCCGCCAGTTCTGCGACGGGCACCCCGCCCACGGCGCCGTCCGAGATATGGGCGGCGAGCGCGGCCTTCTGCGCGGCGGGATCGAGGGGGGCGGGGGCGAGGCCCTGGTCCACGAGCAGCGCATAGGCGGCCTCGCGCCCGATGTCCTCGCCGGGGGTGAGGGTGGCGGCGACGTTGGCGCCCTCGGGCAGGGCGGGGGCGGCGATGCGGGTCGTGGCGAGGAGCGGGTTCAGCACCGCCTGGAAATCCGCCCCGGTGTCGCGGCCGAAGCTGTCGATGGCGGCGAGGCGCGCCGTCTGCTGGGTGTCGAAGCGGACGGTGAGCAGCCGCCCCAACCGGTCGCGGCGCTGGGCGAGGGCCGGGTCAGGCTCGGGCGCGGCCGAGCGGATGGCGGCGAGATGCGCGGCCTCGGGCGCGCGGGCGATGGCGTCAAGCGCGGCGGCGCGCCGGGCCGGGTCGGGGTCAGAAAGCTGCGCGGGCACCAGCGCCGCGGCGATCAGCGCGCGGACGCCGGAGTTGGGTTTCAGCACCTCCCACTCGGCGGTGACGGGGGCGCCGGTGAGGGCGTCGGTGGCGGTGTCGGGCGTGTCGGCCGCGACGATGACGAAGCGGCCGTCCTTGGTGCGGCCGAGGCGGCGGTCCTGCCAGGCGGCGAGCACGTCGGCCCCGCCGGCGGCGGCGAGGGCGGCGATGGCGGGGGCGACGGTCTGGCGCGAGGGGCGGGCGATCTGGTCGGCGTGGGCGGCGAGGGCTTCGGCGAGGGGGGCGGCGGGGGTGGCCGTTTCCGGGGATGCCGTGGGCGCTGCGGTAGGGTCAGCGGACGGCGCTGCGGCAGCGGTCGGTGAGGGGTCAGCCGGGGTCGCGGGGGAGTCGGTCGGCGCGGGGGTGGGGGCCGGTCCGGCCGTCGCCGGGGATGGAGTGGCGTCGACGGCTGGGGCGTCGGCGGGCGCCGCTGTGGGAGCCGCTGCGGGGTCAACCGTGGTCGCGGGTGCGGGCTCGGCGTCAGCAGGGGCCGCTGCGGGCGTCGCGGCTAATGGCGCTTCGACCGGCGTCCCCGAGGTGACCTGAGCCATCGCGGGAAGGGCGGGGAGCGCGAGCAGCACGAGAAGGGCGTGGATCAGGGGACGCATGGACCTGCCGAGGTTCAGGAGGGGGGCCTCGCCCCGGGCGCGGGTGAGGCGCTGCGGGGCGGAGCGGCGGTAAGGCGCGGGCCGCGAGGGTGGCCCGAGCCGCGGTCGGAGCGCGGGGCGATCAGGGCGCGGGGCGGCCTAGGCGAACCGCGCCGGGGGCGGTCCGAACGGTCGTTCCGCGGAGCCGGGGCGCTTGGCTGAGGCGCTGGTCAAACGGACCGGGCGCCGCCCGTGAGACGATCTGGCCGGTGGCGAGGGCTGCGTTCGACCGACTGTCTGTCGCCGCTCTTGGACCCTGACCGTCTGGCGACCCGCAGAGCCACCTTGGGAGGCCAACCGAGCGGGCCTTGGACCGGACGCTCCGCTGGGACTGAGCGGACCGAGGGCCAGCCGCTCCGCGGGCACCGATCGGGCCGCCGAAGAGACTCGGACCATCCCCGCACTTCCAAGGTGACCCGACCCATCAGACGCACCGTCAGCACGGGCAAACCCAGGGCAGGGGCGGCGCACGGGACGCCGCCCCGATCCCGTCAGTAGTTCGACTTCACCTGCACGCAGCTCTGCGTCTCGGTGTTCCACATCCCGCATTTCTTGCCCGGCCAGTCGGCGTCGAGCTTGGCGCTCTCGGGCAGGAAGTCGGTCCAGGCGTCGCCGGCGACCGGCTCGGTCTGGCTCACGATGTCGAACTGGCCGTCGTCGCGGATCTCTCCGATCAGCACCGGCTTGGTCAGGTGGTGGTTGGGCAGCACCTTGGCCACACCCCCGGTCAGGTTCGGCACCTCGACCCCCACGATCGCGTCCAGCACCTTGTCGGTGTCGGTGGACCCGGCCTTCTCGACCGCCTTGACCCAGGCCTCGAAGCCGAGCTTCGTCGCCTCCATCGGGTCGTTGGTCACGCGCTTGTCGTTGCCGGTGAACTTGTGCCAGCCCTCGATGAAAGCCTTGTTCTCGGGCGTGTCGGCCGACTGGAAGTAGTTCCAGGCCGCAAGGTGGCCGGCGAGGTTCTTGGTGTCGAGACCCGACAGCTCCTCCTCGCCGACCGAGAAGGCCATCACCGGGATGTCCTCGGCCGAGACGCCGGCGGCGGCGAGTTCCTTGTAGAAGCCCACGTTGGCGTCGCCGTTGATAGTCGAGACGACCCCGACCTTCTTGCCGTCCTTGCCGAGCGCCACCACGTCGGCCACGATCTTGGACCAGTCCGAGTGGCCGAAGGGCGTGTAGTTCACGAAGATGTCGCCCTGCGCCACGCCCTTGGACTTGAGGTAGCTTTCAAGGATCGTGTTGGTGGTGCGCGGATAGACGTAGTCGGTCCCGAGCAGCGCCCATTTCTCGACCCCGAGCTCGTCGGCCATGTAGTCCACGGCCGGGATCGCCTGCTGGTTCGGGGCCGCGCCGGTGTAGATGACGTTCTTCGAGGATTCCTCGCCCTCGTACTGGACGGGGTAGAAGAGCAGGCCGTTCAGTTCCTCGACGACCGGCAGCACCGACTTGCGGCTGACGCTGGTCCAGCAGCCGAAGATCGCGTCCACGCCCTGCACCGAGATCAGCTCGCGCGCCTTTTCCGCGAAGAGCGGCCAGTCCGAGGCGGGGTCCACGACCACCGCCTCGATCTTCTTGCCCAGCAGCCCGCCCTTGGCGTTCTGCTGGTCGACCATCATCAGGACCGTGTCCTTGAGCGTGGTTTCCGAGATCGCCATGGTGCCGGAGAGCGAGTGCAGCACGCCGATCTTGATCGTGTCGTCGGCCGCCGCGGCCGGTCCGGCGAGCGCCAGCGCCAGCGCGGCGCCGGCCATGAGGTGAGTGTAGCGGTTCATCCTGTCCCCTGTTCGCGGGCCGCGCGCCCCCCGTCCGCCCGCGGCAGGCGGGGCGGTGCAGGGTGTGTGCACGGTCGATTCGGTCTTTTTGGCAGCGGGCGGGCGGTCCGTCCCGGCAGGCTCGGGCGGCGCCCTTTGCACCTGCAGAAAGCCCGGCCGCGCGCCATGCGGCAACGCGGCACGATGCAATCGCGGTGCGGATTCCGCCGGTGGCGCTTTTCCGGTCGCGCTGCCGCGGGGGTTGCCGCCAAAACGGGCAGGCGGCGTTTCGCGCGGCCCGCGCGCGGCGCTGCGAAACCGCTTGCCGGGTGGGGCGGTGGGGCCGCTAAACTCTCTTGACCGGCGGGGGCGGGGTGCGTCATAACGCCGGTATCTGAACGGCCGTTCAATAACCGGGGAGGGGTTGCGCCGATGTTCACGCGCGGGATGGAATTCGATCTGGGCGAGGATGTGGGCGCGCTGCGCGAGATGGTGCACCGCTGGGCGCAGGACCGGCTGGGCCCGATCGCCGGGCGCGTGGACCGCGAGAACGTCTTTCCGGCCGAGCTGTGGCGCGAGATGGGCGAGCTGGGCCTGCTCGGGATCACCGTCCCCGAGGAATTCGGCGGCACCGGCATGGGCTACCTCGCCCACACCGTCGCGGTCGAGGAGATCGCCCGCGTCTCGCCGTCGATCAGCCTCAGCTACGGGGCGCACTCGAACCTGTGCGTCAACCAGCTCAAGCTGAACGGGACCGACGAGCAGAAGCGGAAATACCTGCCCAAGCTCTGCTCGGGCGAGCACGTCGGTGCGCTCGCCATGTCCGAGGAAGGCGCGGGTTCGGACGTGGTCGGCATGAAGCTTCGGGCCGAGAAGCGGAACGGCTACTACGTCCTCAACGGCTCGAAATACTGGATCACCAACGGGCCGGACGCCGACACGCTGGTCGTCTATGCCAAGACCGACCCCGAGTCGGGCAGCAAGGGCATCACCGCCTTCATCGTCGAGAAGGGGATCAAGGGGTTCACCCAGGGGCCGCATTTCGACAAGCTGGGGATGCGCGGCTCGAACACCGGCGAGCTGATCTTCGACAACGCCGAGGTGCCGTTCGAGAACGTGCTCGGCGCCGAGGGCAAGGGCGTGCGGGTGCTGATGTCGGGGCTCGACTACGAGCGCCTCGTGCTGTCGGGGATCGGGACCGGGATCATGGCCGCCTGCCTCGACGCGGTGCTGCCCTATGCGCGCGAGCGGCGGCAGTTCGGCCAGCCGATCGGGAACTTCCAGCTCATGCAGGGCAAGATCGCCGACATGTATGTCGCGATGAACACCGCCAAGGCCTATGTCTACGAGGTCGCCAAGGCCTGCGACGCGGGCAAGGTCACGCGGCAGGACGCGGCGGGGGCGGTGCTCTATGCCTCGGAACAGGCGATGGTGCAGGCGCACCAGGCGGTGCAGGCGCTCGGCGGGGCGGGGTTCCTGAACGATTCGACCGTGAGCCGGCTCTTCCGCGACGCCAAGCTGATGGAGATCGGCGCCGGCACCAGCGAGATCCGGCGGATGCTGATCGGCCGCGAGCTGATGGCGCTGGAGTGATGCGGACGGGCCCGGCCCTTGCGAGGCACGCCCGTGCGCCGCGGACCCGGTGCGATGCGGGGCGGTAGTCTCGCCCTGCTGGCGCTGCTGGGCGGCGCCCCGGCGCTGGCGCAGGCGCCGGCACCCGTGGGCGGGCCTTCCGAGGATGCGGCGGCGCTGGAGGCCTGCGTGAGCGAGGCCGAGGACGCCCATGCCTGCATCGGGGTTCTGTCGAGCGGCTGCCTGGGCGATCAGGCCGGCACGGTCGAGACGGTGGCGGCCTGCTATGACCGCGAGCGGGCGGCGTGGCAGGGTCGGCTCGACGCGGCGCTGGTGAGCCTGCGGGGCGATGCCGCCGCGGCAGATGCGGTGGGTGCCGCGCCCGAGCCCGGGATGGCCGGGACGGTGCCGACCGCCGCCCCCGCCGCCCCCCCGGGGCCGCGGCTTTCGGCGCTGACCCGGGCGCAGGACGCCTGGGCGGCGTGGCGGGCGGCGGAATGTGCGTGGTATGCGCAGGGCTTCGACCCCGAGGCCGCCACCGTCGCCACGGCCGAGTGCCGGATGCGCGGGGTGGCGCAGCGGGTGCTCTCGCTCGAGCCGCAGGGGCAGGCGGTGACGGGGCCATGACCATGCTGCGCCCGACCCTGCCGGACGGCGACTACGAGACCGCCCGCGCGGCGTTCCGTTGGGATCTGCCGGCGCGGATGAACATGGGCGCTCAGGTGGTCGATGCCCCCGCCGCGGCAGACCCCGCGGCGCCGGCGGTGCTGGACTGGGCCGAGGGGCGGGTGGCGGTGACGACGCGGGCGGCGCTGCGCGACATGACCGACCGGCTGGCGCACGCGCTCGCCGCCGCGCCGGGGGCGCGGATCGGGGTGCTGCGCACGCAGTCGGCCTGGACCGCGGCCGCCCATGCGGCGATCTGGAAATCCGGCGCGATCTCGGTGCCGCTCTTCAAGCTCTTCGGGGACGAGGCGCTGCGGCTGCGGCTGGGGGATGCGGGGATCGAGACGGTGATCACCGACCCCGAGGGGCGGGCGATGCTCGCGCCCTTCGGCCTCAGGGTGATCGTCCCCGAGGAGGACGCGCTGCCCGACGCGGGGCCCTTCGCCGCCGCCGCGACCTGTCCCGAGGACCCGGCGGTGATGATCTACACCTCGGGCACCACCGGCGCGCCCAAAGGGGCGCTGCACGGGCACCGGATGCTGGTCGGCCATCTGCCGGGCGTCGAGATGAGCCACGACCGCCTGCGCCCCGGCACGGACGTGCTGTGGACCCCGGCCGACTGGGCCTGGATCGGCGGGCTCTTCGACGTGGCGATGCCGGTGCTGGCGCTCGGCATCCCGGTCGTCGCCGCCCGGCTGCCGCGGTTCGACGCGGACGCCGCATCCCGGGTGATCGCCGATTGCGGCGTGACCGCGGCTTTCCTGCCGCCGACCGCGCTCAGGATGCTGCGGGCGGCGGGGGCGCGGATCGGTGGCCTGCGCTCGGTCGCCTCGGGCGGCGAGACGCTGGGCGCCGAGATGCTCGACTGGGGCCGCGAGGCGCTGGGGCTGACGATCAACGAGTTCTACGGCCAGACCGAGTGCAACATGGTCGCCTCGTCCGCGGCCTCGCTGTTTCCGCCCCGGCCGGGGAGCATCGGCAAGCCGGTGCCGGGTTTCGACGTGCAGGTGATCGACGCGGGTGGGACCCCCACGACGGGCGAGGGCGACATCGCCATCCGCCGCGGGGCGGCGTCGATGTTCCTCGGCTACTGGCAGAACCCCGCGGCGACGGACGGGAAGTTCCGCGGCGACTGGATGCTGACCGGCGACCGCGGGGTGATCGAGGACGGCTATCTGCGCTTCGTCGGCCGCGACGACGACGTGATCACCTCGGCCGGCTATCGCATCGGCCCGTCCGAGATCGAGGACGTGCTGCTCAAGCACCCCGCCGTCGCCGCCGCGGGGGTGATCGGGCGCCCCGATCCGCTGCGGACCGAGATCGTGGTGGCGTATGTCGTGTTGCGCGCGGGGCAGGCGCCCTCGGACGCGCTCGCCGCGGAGTTGCAGGACCACGCCCGGGTCCATTGCGCGGCGCATTCCTATCCGCGCGAGGTGCGGTTCCTCGACGCGCTGCCGATGACCGTCACCGGCAAGGTGATGCGGCGCGAGCTGCGCCGGCTGGCGGAGGGGTCATGAGCGCCGTCCGCCCCCCTGAAACGAGACGACGCGCCACGGGGGCGCGCCGTCCGGGAGACCGCGGGGAAGCTGGCGGGTCAGAATTTCATCACATAGGCCGCCTGCACGACCAGCGGGTCGATCTCGACCGTGCCGACCTTGGCGCCGTTCAGATAGACGTCGCTGTCGATATCGATCCAGCGCAGCGTGCCGCGGATCGCCGACTTGTCGTTCACCCAGTAGTCCGCCCCGGCCTGCAGCGCGACGCCGAAGCTGTGCTTGAGGTCGAGGTCGGCCCCGGCCAGCGGGCCGCTGGTCTTCTCGCCCCAGAAGCTGGTCCAGTTCAGACCGGCGCCGATGTAGGGCTTGAACGGGGTGTTCGTCTCGAAGTGATAGTTGAGGCTCAGCGTCGGCGGCAGGTGCTTGACGGTGCCGACCTTGCCCACGCCGTCGAACTTGACCTCGTGCTCGAAGGGGGTCGCGGCCAGCAGCTCGACGCCGACGTTGTCGCGCACGAAGTATTCCAGCGTCAGCGAGGGGCGCACGTCGTTGCCGACCTCGGTGTCATAGGTCCCCGCGAGCCGGCCGTTGTCGCCCTTGGGCTGCACGCTGGCCGCGCCGATGCCGACCGTCCATTCGCCCGCCGACTGCGCCAGCGCCGGCCCGGCCAGCAGCGCGGCCGCCAGGGCCACGGGGATCAAGGTTGCGCGAGGGGTGGTCATCGTCGTTCTCCGTCGTTCAGTGAAGTGGCGTTCGGTCGGGTGGCGGGCCGGGCGTCGCCCGTGCCTGATGCTGCGGACGTGAACGATTCCGCGGCCTTGCTGCATGATCTGGATCAATCCGGCGCCGCGAACCCGGCCCCTGCGACAGTGCGCCGCGCCCCGCGTCGGAACGGGTGCCGCTGCGCGCCCCCGCCGTTCCCCTTGCCCGACCGTTTGCCTTCCGAGGAGTCCGCCGCATGAAACTCAAGACCTCTGCCCTGCCGTCGTCGGAGGCGTTCCGCGCCAACCGCGCCGCCCATCTCGAGATGCTGGCCACGATCCGGGCCGCGGCCGAGGCGGCGGCCGGTGGGGGCGGGGCCGAGGCGCTCGCCCGCCACACCAGCCGCGGCAAGATGCCCCCGCGCGAGCGCGTGGCGAACCTGCTCGACCCCGGCTCGCCGTTCCTCGAGATCGGGGCGACGGCGGCGCACGGGATGTATGACGGGGCCGCGCCCGGCGCGGGCGTGATCGCCGGGGTGGGGCGGGTCCACGGGCAGGACGTGATGGTGGTCGCCAACGACGCCACGGTGAAGGGCGGCACCTACTACCCGATGACGGTCAAGAAGCACCTGCGCGCGCAGGAGATCGCGGGCGAGTGCCGGTTGCCCTGCATCTACCTCGTCGATTCGGGCGGGGCGAACCTGCCCAACCAGGACGAGGTGTTCCCGGACCGCGAGCATTTCGGCCGCATCTTCTACAACCAGGCCAATCTCTCGGCCAAGGGGATCGCGCAGATCGCCGTGGTCATGGGCTCCTCGACCGCAGGCGGGGCCTACGTGCCGGCGATGTGCGACGTGTCGATCATCGTGCGGAACCAGGGGACGATCTTCCTCGCCGGTCCGCCGCTGGTGAAGGCCGCGACGGGCGAGGTCGTCAGCGCCGAGGACCTCGGCGGCGGCGACGTGCACACGCGCCTCTCGGGCGTCGCGGATTACCTGGCCGAGGACGACACCCACGCGCTGGCGCTGGCGCGGCGCGCGGTCAGCCACCTCAACCGCCGCCTGCCCGAGACGGTGGTGTGGCAGGCGCCCGAGCCGCCCGCCTACGACCCCGACGAGATCCTGGGTGTGGTGCCCGCCGACCTGCGCACCCCCTATGACATCCGCGAGGTCATCGCGCGGGTGGTGGACGGTTCGCGCTTCGACGAGTTCAAGCCGCGCTTCGGCGAGACGCTGGTGACGGGCTTCGCCCATCTCGAGGGCTGCCCGGTCGGCATCGTCGCCAACAACGGGGTGCTGTTTTCCGAGGCCGCGATCAAGGGCGCGCATTTCATCGAGCTCTGCTCGCAGCGCGGCATCCCGCTGGTCTTCCTGCAGAACATCACCGGCTTCATGGTCGGGCGGAAATACGAGAACGAGGGCATCGCCCGCCACGGCGCCAAGATGGTGACGGCGGTGGCGACGACCGCGGTGCCCAAGATCACCATGCTGGTCGGCGGCAGCTTCGGGGCCGGCAACTACGGCATGGCGGGGCGCGCCTATTCGCCGCGCTTCCTGTGGACCTGGCCCAACAGCCGCATCTCGGTCATGGGCGGCGAGCAGGCGGCGGGCGTGCTCGCCACCGTCCGGCGCGAGGGGATCGAGCGGAAGGGCGGGACCTGGTCGGCCGAGGACGAGGCCGAGTTCAAGCGCCCGACGATCGAGATGTTCGACCGCCAGTCGCACCCGCTCTATGCCTCGGCCCGGCTCTGGGACGACGGGGTGGTGGACCCCCGCAAGACCCGCGACGTGCTGGCGCTGTCGCTCAGGGCCAGTCTCAATGCGCCGATCGAACCCACGCGCTTCGGCGTCTTCAGGATGTGAGGGATCATGTTCAAGGGCAAGATTGCCGGGGCCTACCCGGTCGTTCACAGGGGCGCCGCGCGCGCCGGTCTCGCGGTCGCGGACGCCGAGGGCACGGCCCGTCCGGGCCAGCGCTTCCACGCCGCCGGGGCCGAGTACGAGGTCGAGGCGATGATCGAGCATCGCCCGGACGCGCCGGATTTTCCGCTGCCCGCGGGGCGGGTGGTCACGCTGATCGTGACGCCCGACGCGCGGCTGTTCGACGACCCCGCCGGGCTGACCGGCACGACGCTCAGCCTGGGGTCGCCGACGTGAGGCGCGCCGGCTGCGTCTCGATCCACATTCTCCGGGGGCCCGGGCGGCGCCCCGGGTCCTGCGCCGTCACGAGAGGAACGCCATGTTCAGCAAGATCCTGATCGCCAACCGCGGCGAGATCGCCTGCCGCGTCATGGACAGCTGCCGCCGGATGGGGGTGGCGACCGTGGCCGTCTATTCCGACGCCGACCGCGGCGCGCGCCACGTGGCGCTGGCCGACGAGGCGGTTCACATCGGCGGCCCGGCGCCCAAGGACAGCTACCTGCGCGGCGACGCGATCATCGAGGCGGCGCTGGCGACAGGCGCCGAGGCGATCCACCCGGGCTACGGGTTCCTGTCCGAGAACCCCGAGTTCGTGGACGCGGTCGAGGCGGCGGGGCTGGTCTTCATCGGCCCCTCGGCCAAGGCGATCCGCGCCATGGGCCTCAAGGACGCCGCCAAGGCGCTGATGGAGGAGGCGGGCGTCCTGGTCGTCCCCGGCTATCACGGCGAGAACCAGGACGCGGCGCATCTGGCCGCCGAGGCGGACCGGATCGGCTATCCGGTGCTGATCAAGGCCGTGGCGGGCGGCGGCGGCAAGGGGATGCGCCGGGTCGACGCGCCCCAGGGCTTCGCCGAGGCGCTTTCCAGCGCCCAGGGCGAGGCGCAGACGGCCTTCGGCAACCCCGCCGTGCTGATCGAGAAATACGTGACCGCCCCCCGCCACATCGAGGTGCAGGTGTTCGGCGACGGCCAGCGCGCGGTGCATCTCTTCGAGCGCGACTGCTCGCTGCAGCGCCGCCACCAGAAGGTGATCGAGGAGGCCCCGGCCCCCGGCATGACGCCCGAAGTCCGCGCCGCGATGGGCGCCGCCGCGGTGCGCGCGGCCGAGGCCATCGGCTACGCGGGCGCCGGCACCATCGAGTTCATCGTCGACGGCAGCCACGGCCTGCGGCCGGACGGGTTCTGGTTCATGGAGATGAACACCCGGCTTCAGGTCGAGCACCCGGTGACCGAGGCGATCACCGGCATCGACCTCGTGGAGTGGCAGCTGCGCGTGGCGAGCGGCGAGCCGCTGCCCGCCCGCCAGCAGGACCTCACGATCCGCGGCCACGCCTTCGAGGCGCGGCTTTACGCCGAGGACGTGCCGGCAGGGTTCCTGCCCGCGACCGGGCGGCTCGCGCATCTGCGCTTCGCGGACGGCGCGCGCAACGAGACCGGGGTGCGGCAGGGGGATGCGATCTCGCCCTGGTACGACCCGATGATCGCCAAGATCGTGACCCACGGGCCGACGCGCGCCATCGCGCTGCGGGCGCTGGAACAGGCGCTCGTCGATACCGAGGTGGCGGGGACGGTGACGAACCTCGATTTCCTCATCGCGCTGACCCGCCACGAGGGGTTCCGCGCGGGCGAGGTCGACACCGGGCTGATCGCCCGCGATCTCGACGCGCTGCTCGACCAGGCCGAGCCCTCGCCCGAGACCCGCGCTCTGGCCGCGCTCGGCGTCGCCGGGCTGCACGATCCGGCGGTGCGGGGGGGCGTGACGCTCTGGGCGCCGCTGCGCCGCACGGTGACGTGGGACGGGGGCGAGGGCGTCGTCGAGGTGCTGGGCCCCGGAGCGGCGCGGGTCACGCTGGACGGTACGGTGCATGAGGTCGCGCACGAGGGCGGGCGCTGGTGGGTGAATGGCGCGCCGCGCCGCTCGCGCATCGTGACCCATCCGGCGGGGGTCAGCGTCTTCGGCGGGCGCTCTCTGACGCTGGTGCCGCAGGACCCGCTCGACCGGCAGGCCGAGGCGGCGGGGGGCGGGCTGACGCTCTCGCCCATGCCGGGGCTGGTCAAGGCGGTCTTCGTCGCGGCGGGCCAAGCGGTGGCGGCGGGCGACCGGCTGGCCATCCTTGAGGCGATGAAGATGGAGCACACGCTGACCGCCGCCCGCGACGGTGTGGTGGCCGAGGTGCTGGCGGCGGCGGGCGATCAGGTCGAGGCCGGCGCGCCGCTGATCCGGCTGGCGGACGAGGAGGCCGCGGCGTGACCCGCCGCCGCGCGCGAGGCCGCGCCGGACCGGGGCGCTGCCCCGGACCCCGGGATATTTGGGCAAGAAAGAAAGGCGCGCGATGATCCATCTGCATCATGCGCGGGGGTCGCGCAGCTTCCGGGTGCTGTGGCTGCTCGAGGAGCTGGGGCTCGACTACGGGCTGACCGGGTATGACTTTGCCGACGGCAGCCTGCGGGCGCCCGAGCATCTGGCGCGCTCGCCCGCGGGCAAGGTGCCGGCGCTCGAGATCGACGGGGGCGCGCTGTTTGAATCGGGCGCCATCGTCCAGCTTCTGACCGAGCAGGCCGGGCGGCTGGCGCCGAAGCCCGGCGAGCCCGAGCGGGCGGATTTCCTGCAATGGCTGTATTTCGCCGAGACCCAGGCGATCTGCCTCCAGAACCTCAACATCCAGCACAACTTCATCCGCCCGGCCGAGGCGCGCTCGATCCCCACGATCAAGCTGGAGACGAAGCGGCTGGCGGTGACGGCCCGCGCGCTCGAGGCGCGGCTGACGGGGCGGGCGCATCTGCTCGGTTCGGGGTTCTCGGCCGCCGACTGCATGTTCGGCTTCAACGTCCGGTCGCTGGGATATTTCCTGCCCAAGGCCGACTATCCCGCCGTCTTCGGCTGGTGGGACCGGATGCGCGCGCGGCCGGCCTGCGCCCGGGCGCTCGACCGCGAGGGGGGCGAGATGTTCGACCGTGACTTCTACGAGATTCCCAATGGCTGAGATCGAGATCTTCGAGATGGGCCCGCGCGACGGGCTGCAGAATGAAAAGCGGCTGATCCCCGCCGCCGACAAGATCGCGCTGGTGGATCTGCTGAGCGGGGCAGGCTTTCGGCGGATCGAGGTGACGAGCTTCGTCAGCCCGAAATGGGTGCCGCAGATGGCCGACGCGGCCGAGGTGCTGGCCGGCATCACCCGCGCGCCGGGCGTGCGCTATGCGGCGCTGACCCCGAACCTCAAGGGCTACGAAGGCGCGCGGGCGGCGCGGGCCGACGAGGTCGCGGTGTTCGCCTCGGCCTCGGAGGGGTTTTCCAAGGCCAACCTCAACGCGACGATCGACGAGAGCCTCGCCCGCTTCGCCCCGGTGATGGAGGCCGCGCGGGCCGACGGCATCCCGGTCCGCGGCTATGTCTCGGTCGTCACCGACTGCCCCTTCGACGGCCCGACCCCGCCTGCCAACGTGGCCCGCGTGGCGGCAAGGCTGTTCGAGATGGGCTGCTATGAGATCAGCCTGGGCGATACCATCGGCCAGGGCCACCCCGAGACCATCGACGCGATGCTGGGGGCGGTGCTGGACGCGGTGCCGGCCGGGCAATTGGCCGGGCACTACCACGACACCGCCGGCCGGGCGCTCGCCAACATCGACGCGAGCATCGCCCGCGGCGTGCGGGTGTTTGACGCCGCCGTGGGGGGCTTGGGCGGTTGCCCCTACGCCCCCGGCGCCGCCGGCAACGTGGCGACCGAGGCTGTGGCCGCCCATCTTGCCGCCGCCGGCCACGAGACCGGCCTCGACCCCGCGGTGCTGGCCCGCGCCGCAGCATTCGCCCGCAGCCTGCGTTCAGGAGCCCCCGCATGACCCATGAGACGATCCGCATCGAGACCGACGCCCGCGGCGTGGCGACCCTGTGGCTGGCGCGCGCCGACAAGCACAACGCGCTGTCGGCGCAGATGATCGACGAGCTGACGGCCGCGGCCGGCGAGCTGGGCGCGGACCCCGCGGTGCGGGCGGTGATCCTCGCGGCCGAGGGCAAAAGCTTCTGCGCCGGCGGCGATCTGGGCTGGATGCAGGCGCAGATGACCGCCGATGCCGCTACGCGGCGGGCGGGGGCGGCGGCGCTCGCGGGGATGCTGAATGCGCTGAACGAACTGCCGAAGCCGCTGATCGGGCGGGTACAGGGCAACGCCTTCGGCGGCGGCGTGGGGATGATGGCGGTCTGCGACGTGGCCGTGTGCGCGCGCGGCGCGACCTTCGGGCTGACCGAGACGAAGCTGGGGCTGATCCCGGCCACCATCGGGCCTTACGTCCTGGCGCGGATGGGCGAGGACCGGGCGCGCCGCGTCTTCATGTCGGCGCGGCTCTTCGATGCGGCCGAGGCGGAACGGCTGAACCTGCTGTCCTACGTCGTGGACGCCGAGGACCTCGACGCCGCGGTCGAGGACGAGGTGGTGCCCTATCTCTCGACCGCGCCCAAGGCGGTGGCGGCGGCCAAGCGGCTGGCCCGCAGGCTGGGGCCGCGCATCGACGCCGAGGTGATCGCGGCCAGCATCGACGCGCTGGTGGCGGTGTGGGAGGACGACGAGGCCCCCGAGGGGATCGCCGCGTTCTTCGCCAAGCGCAAGCCGCGCTGGCAGGCGTAGGGCGACAGGGGCAGGGTAGGGCGCGCGCTGGGGGGCTGGGCGCGGCGCTTCATGGCGACACGTGCGTATGACCTGCGGGTTCGGATCCTGGATCGTTGATCTGGCCTAATCCGGCGCAGCGGTGGGCGCTCCCGCCGGTTGGGAGGCGGTTGTCAGCAATGTTCGATCTAGGGAGTGCCCCGGCAGCGTTGCTCTGGGCGCTGGCAATAACTTCTAGCACGGCCGCGCTGAAAATCGGCGCCTTCGATAAGGCCCAGAATCACTCAAGAAATTGTCGCCCGCCCCTTGCACCCCCCCGCCGCTGCCGCTAAACACCCCCGCACTGCTGGGGCGTGGCCAAGTGGTAAGGCATCGGTTTTTGGTACCGTGTACCGTAGGTTCGAATCCTACCGCCCCAGCCAGTTTTATCCAAGTCGTTGATCGCGTTGCATAATGTGCCTGTTTAGGCCTGAGAATCAGGCTGTGGCACATGGGTGTGAGACATCCGCCGGGGAGCGCTCTGAGGGAGAGCACCTTGGGACTGATCAATCACGTCACCCGCCGCCAGGCGACCTATGTCTGGCGGCGCCGCGTCCCGACGGCCGCCGGCGCCGGATCGCTGCAGGTCAGCCTCTGCACGACCGACCCCCGCGCGGCCCGGCGGATCGCCACCATTGTCACGCTGCGATCGGACGCGGTATTCGAAGACATGATGGAACGACGGCTCACCCGCGCCGAGGCAAAGGCCCTGCTGGACGGGGTGGTGCGAGACGAGCTTGAGCGCGCCGCTACGTATCGCGCTGCGCGGGTCGGGCGGCCGACGGATGACGAGGCCACCGAGCGCCGCGAGGATATCGCTCACGGGCTGGCGCTACGGCTGTTGGCCGATGGTGGCATGGGTGCCCAACTGACCGACGTGGCGCGGCAGCAGCTGGCGGCTGAGGGGCACGACGCACCGCTGATCGACCATGTTGGCCGCTGCCTCGATCTGCAGCGCAAGGTCGAGGAAGCGCCGGCCGTGACGGCGAAATTGACGCGGCGGCTGACCGAGCTTCTGGGCGAGCCCCCGAGTGAGCTGATGCTGCGCGAGGCGCGACGCTTGCGGATGCGGGGGCGGAGCGCGGCGCTGATGGCGACCGACAAGCTCGCAGTGCGGGAGTCCGACCTCGCCGCTGCGGCGGTCGAAGATGTAGTTTCTGCGGTTTCTGAGGTCGGCACCTTGGCTCGTGACCTCAACCTTGGTTCGGGTTTGGACCCTGACCAAGCTCCTGCCGCCTCCGTTCAAGGATCCTTTTCGCGGAAAGGTATCTCTCCCGGTCCGGTCCTTGCCGAACCCGATGCGAAGGACCGCAGGATCCTGAGGGGACCTATCCTTCAGGACCCGCCCCCCCGCGATCCCGATCTCGTTGCGTTGGCGCGCAGCGTGGCGGGGCGTAAGCAAACGCGCGGCCGCGTGACCGACCGCACCGCCCACCAAATCGAGGCGACTGCCAGGCTCTTCATCGAGGCCACCGGCCTTCGCGACGTGCGCGAGGTTAGGCAGACGCACCTCGCCCGCTTCGTCGAGGTCATGGCGCAGCTGCCGCCGCTCTATCGCAAGAGCGCGGCGGAACGCAGCATGACGTTGCCCCAGATCATTGCTGCAGCCCGCCGGGCCGGAAAGCCGCAGGGCCTGTCGCCGGCGACCGTGAACCGCAACCTCGGCTTCCTCGTCCAGATCCTCAAGCACGCGCGGCTGCAGGGGATCGAGGTCAGCGATCGGCTCGACCTCACGAACCTCCGCGAGGTCGACGCGCGGGACGCCCGCGATGCCGTGCTGCCGTTCAGCCAGGACGACCTGCACCGCCTCTTCCGCTCGCCCGTCTGGACCGGGTCACGTTCAGCAGCGCGGCGACTGGAGCCGGGCACCGAGCTCATCCGCGACGGCCTCTACTGGCTGCCGCTGCTCGCGGCCTATACCGGGGCGCGCCGGGAAGAGCTTGCGGGACTCCTCCGCGGCTCGGTCCGGCAGCAGGACGGGATCTGGGTGGTCGAGATCGCCGCGAACGCCGAACGGCGGATCAAGAACGCGACCTCGAAGCGCACCCTGCCCCTACACCCCCATCTGGTCGAGCTCGGGTTGCCGGAATTTGCGGCCGGACCGCCCGGCGAGCGGCTGTTCCCTGACCTGACTCGCAAGTCCAGCCGCGGCAACCTCGGGGACTCGCTGCAGTATCGCTGGCAGAAGCTTCTGACCGCGCAGCTTGGCGATGATGCGGCGGGCAAGAAGTTCCATTCCTTCCGCCACACCATGACCGATCATCTGCGCCGGGACCCTGAGGTGCCGGAATGGGTGCGCCGTGACATCCTCGGCCACGCCGCGACCGACGTGGAGGATCGGGTCTACGGCAGCCGCGCGACGCCGGAGATCATGCTTCGGGCGATCGAGAAGCTCCCACGCGTCATGTGAGGCGGTGACGTCTCGGAGATATCCTTGAGCCGGAAACGGTTCTTCGGTATGATGGACGCATGACGAGATCGCTCCACATACGCGCGACCTGCGCCGCCTGACTTCGCGCAGCCTCGGCTGTGCCGGGTCCGGCGATGAATGTCGCGTGACCTGTGGAACGAGCCGAAGGCGATCTCTCATGCCCACCCTGCACCCTGCCCGAATCCTGACGGGCGACTGGCCGACGACCTCGGCCGACCTCCGCGCCGTGACCGAGCGACTGACGGACTTTCTCGAACGGCTGCGCGCGAGGCGCCCCGCGCTTGAACCGGATCCCGCGATCGAAGCCTGGTTCGAGCCGGCCGACCGTCCGGGCCCGCTGTCTATGACCGAGACGCGTCGCAGTCAGGCCCGCGCCCGGAGCTTCGTCGAGCGGCGCGATGCACGCCTGGAGGCGCTGCCGAGCAAAAACGGCCTCGGCCCGCAATTGACCGCGCTCGCCCGTGAGGGCCGCGCCGCCTTCGTGGCCGCGCACGAGGCAGACCAGATCGCCGCCGCCCTGCACGACCGCGCCCCGTGGATGGAGGCTGCCTCCTGCCGGGTCATGAAGGAGCTGCGCCGCCGCGCGTCGCAGGGACCGGGCCTCGCCGGTGCACCGCCGATGATCCTCTCCGGCCCACCCGGCATCGGTAAGTCGGCCTGGGCGCGGCACCTGGCCGAGCTGCTCGGGGTGCCGGTGATCCAGATCGACCTCGGCGCAACGCAGTCCGGCGCCTTCTCCTTGGTCGGGGTCGAGCGCGGCTGGGGCACCGCCGGGATGGGCATGCTGACCCAGAGCATCCTCACCGAGCGGATCGCCAACCCGGTGTTGATCATCGACGAGATCGGTCTGGCCCGCGAGACGATCACCACCGCTGGCGGCGGCACCATGGCTGGCGTGATCCCGGCGCTGATGTCGCTGATCGAGCCGACCACCGCGCAGAACTGGACCGACCCCTTTCTGCGCATCCACTTCGACATGAGCCGGGTGACGTGGGTGATGACCACCAACGCGCACGGCCACTTGCCGCCGCCGCTGCTCGATCGCTGCCAGGTGGTGGGCTGTCGCAAGCCGACGCGGAAGGAGTTCGACGCGGCGTTGCGGCGGATGGGGAACCGGCGACTTTGGGCCGAAGGAGACACCGGTGATCCGCTGTTCCGGGCGCTGACCGATCACCTCGCGCAGCATCCGCCGCGCAGCCTTCGGCAGTTGCGACGCCTGGTCGACCGGGCCGAGGAGAGGCAGTGTCCCGGGTGGTGGTGTAGGAGGCCGCGCGCGGAGCCTTCGGCGTAGCGCAGC